>JAFGKK010000129.1 GCA_016928575.1 Anaerolineales bacterium | reverse complement strand
TGGCTGCTCCCCAATGAGAAGTAATGGAATGCAGCTAATGATATCCAGAAACGATTTTCCTGTTGGTTCCGGCTAGTCCGGGTTAGGATCATTAGGATCGCATTTAAAAGAGGAAGCGTCATCTTGCGGCATTGCGGGGGGGTGGAATCTCTGCCGCCGCGCCGGGCTTTTCCGGCAGGATCCCCTCCAGGAACGGGATCGAGCGCGGATCCACCGCCCCGGATTTAACCAGCACAAGGCAGAGCAAGGTTATCAGCAGACCGGTCGCGAGCAGCGGCAGCGCCCATACCGGACGCTTCTTCTGTTCCTGCTGGATGATAATCGTCGGCGCCGGCGCGGGGGCCGCAGGGGCGGGCGCGGGCGCCGCGGGCTTCTTGGCGCCGCCGTCCGCCGCCAGCGCAGCGCCGCACTTCATGCAATATGAGAAGTCCGCCCGGTTTGCCTGGCCGCAAGCCGGGCAATAACACCGCCGCGTCGAGTTTCGCGCCGCAGCGGACGCAGTAGGCGTTCTCAGAAGCGTTTTCGGTTCCGCATCGCGGACATTTCATGTCGTCCTCCGGGTGCTTGCTGATTAATCCGATTCTGGATACCGCTCGGCTCTGCGATCATGCCGAAAGGGCGCAGTGGAAGCCCAGGTTGTCGCCCGCGTTGGCAGGGTCGTTGGGATGGCGGAAGACCGAATTCACGCATTCCTCGGAGCAGAGCCACGAACCGCCGCGCACCAGACGCAGCGTGCCGGAGTCGGGCCCGGGCGGGTTCTCTTTGGGACCCGTGCGGTAGTAATCTTCGCCGAACCAATCTGCCACCCATTCATAGACGTTGCCGGCCATGTCGAGCGCTCCGTACGGGCTGGCGCCGGACGGATAACTGCCGACGCGGATTGTGCCGCCGATATATCGCCCGAAATTCAGAAGCCCGCGGTCGGGCGCGGCGTTCCCCCAAGGATAGAGGCGGCCGTCGGTTCCCCGGGCCGCCTTTTCCCATTCGGCCTCCGTCGGCAGACGGCGGCCCGCCCACGCGCAATACTCCTCGGCCATCTGTCGGTCGACGAAAACCACCGGATGGTCCTGCAAACCCGGGTCGTCAAAGGCGGCGGAATCCTTCGGCGCCGCGCACGATTCCGATTCCACGCATACGCCGTACATGGCGTTGGTGACTTCGGTGCGGTCGATCCAATAGGAATCCAGGACCACGGTGTGCTCCGGCCGGTTGGCCGCCTTATTCTCCTTCATGCCCATTGTGAACTCGCCCCCCGGCACATAAACCATCTCCATCCCGTCCGCCTTGGAAATCCGCGTCGATCCAACCGTCGGAAGGGTTTGCCGCACGATCAGAAAAATCGCCGCTGCCGCCGCGAGGATCCCTACCCCAGCCCAAACCCACAGCGGCACCTTCGCGTAGGGGTTGCGTCTCGCCGGCCGGGCGGCCGGGGCAATTGGTACTGCCGGCGCCTCCGCCGGCGGGGCGGCTTCTCCAGGTTCGATTTGCGGCAAGCGGTGGCCGCAATATCCGCACACTTTAGCGACATCAGGCAGCTCCTTACCGCATCGTGGACAATACATCTTGCCTCCGGGATTTCGAACGGCCGCCAGCGAAGCGTGCGTACCGGCCTGGTCACCGCGCAGCCCGACCGGTCGGGCCTACCGCCTGGCAATTTTGGATTACGGCCGGATGCCTGCAGATCGGAAACGGGACGGTCGAGCAGCCAGCCGATCGCCGGAACCATGCTCCGATTGCACGGATCCCGTCCCCGCGCCGTGTCGACGGCTTCGTTTTTCAGTTTAGCAGGAATAATCGGATCGCCGGTTCCTTTTTACGGTTTTTTTCGTTGATCATCCCGAGGAGATTGCGCTTGGCAATGCGCCCGACGGGCCAGGGAGACTCGCGGATGAACCTTCACCATCGTCGACGCGGACTCGAATCGGAAACGGGAGCTATCACCGAATAACGACTTTCGGAATCACATACGCACCGCTCGCCAGTGATTCTATCCGGGCGATCCCGTCTGTAAGCCAGGATGAGGTCTTCGCCCGTTTCAGCTGTCGCTGAAGGGGCTGGCCGCGATATATCCGGTACGATATGCGGCCTGATGGGCAGGACGATTTCGTTAAGTTGCTGCGAAATAAATCTCCGGCCCGCCGAACGGATCAATGTTCAGCGAATGGACCCCCGGCAGAAGATATTCGCCGAACGGCTGCGCGACCGCGTACGACTCCCCCGGCGCGATCGCCGCCTGGTATCGCCCGAGGGTGAACGTGATCGCCTCCGGCGCCCGGTTGGCGAGGATCAGGTTCTGCTCTCCGCGGACTTTGATGCAGCGTGGATCCGGGACGTTCCCCGGCCAATCCCGGATCTCGATCCGGACCATCGCATCTTCAAAGGAAACGCAGATTCCCGCCGCTGGCTGATCCGCTTCGGGAGTCGCTCGGTATCCGCCGTCCGATTGCACCGCGGTACGGACATCGGTTGATTGCAGAGGACCGTTCCCGGTTTCCTCCGCCGCGCAGGAGGCCAGAAGCAGAAAAAGGAAAAAGAACCGCAACTGCTCAGGCGGCTTTTTTCGACAGAATAATCTCAGCATAACATCACTGGTGTTTTAGGTTTTGTCCGTCATTCCGACGTGGCTCCCTCGCGCCTACCCTCGCGCCCGCCCTCGCGAAGCGAGGGAAGCGAGGGAGCGGGGTTCGAAGCCGGGGTCCAGTATTTATTGAAGATTTACTGGATGCCGGCCAATTTCACCCCCAGCAAAGAACACCCCGGGGGCGGACGCCGGCATGACGATCGCCAGCCGAGTAGTAACAAAGGATCAATATTCATGCCGTCCCTTCGTCTCGCCCGGAGGATATTCCGGTTGGGGAAAAATCCCGCCCGGTCTTGCTTCGGCCGTCCTCCAATTTTTGGAATCATTGCAGGTCGGTTCCGCAGAAGGCATCCTCAGTCGAAATATATCCGGCAATCCGTATCGAAAAACCGCCTCCGGCGATTGTGTCACCGGAGGCAAGCAAAGGATCATCGTCTTAAGCTAAGGCGCCGGACGGCCCGCTTCCGTGCCCGAAACGGAAAGCCAAAGGACCGATGCAGGGATCGCCCGCGTCGCCCGCAGATTTACCCCAACGTGCGCGCGATGCGGAATCCCGTTTCGATATAGAATTTATCGGGCCCGGCGCTGAACCGCTTGGCGATCCGCAAATATCCGAAATCGTCCGCGGCCAGCAGCCCGCCGCCGCGCCAGACCCTGGTGGGTTTGTCATCTTCGTACGGCGGCCGGTCGTCTCCCTGCTCCGGGCCGAGCGGATCCTCGGCCGGCGAGACCGCGTAATAGCTTCGCCCGTACCAATCCCAAACCCATTCCCAGACGTTGCCGGTCATGTCGTAGGCGCCGAGGGGCGAGGAGTTGTCCTTGGTCGGCTTGCCGCGCTTCTCCGTCCCGTCGAAATATCCCACCGGAACTGTGTCTCCGTAGCGGTTGCATTGGTCGCTCATCGTATCGCCCCAGGCGTAGACGTAGCGTTCGTTCCCGCGCGCGGCGTATTCCCATTCGGCCTCGGTCGGAAGCCGGTATCCATCCGCGCCGACCCTCCACTCCCAGGTCGCCTCGTCGTACGCCGGGGTCAATCCGTTCTTGCGGCTGAGGAAATTCGCGTACGCCGCCGCTCCGTACCACGTCACGGCGTTCACCGGATGGTCGCGGTATTTTTCAACCGGTTCCAGGCGGGTTCCCTCCACCCGGATCCCCAATTGGGACCGGTATCCGCCGTAGTGTGCATCCAGATTGAGGAAAAGAAAGACCCCGCTCGAATCGACCAGCCGGTCGCCGTCGATCTTCGCCAATCCGTTTTCGATCGCCCAGTTCATCGCATCGCAGTATTGATAGTTCGTAACCTCGTATTTGCCGATCGCATACGGCACGGTCAAGGTCACGTTGTGGGCGGGCTGTTCGTCGTCGGTGTAATAATCCGAATTCGTGCGAAGGCCGGAGGTCGCTTCAATTTCCTCGTCGGTCGACCCCATCAGGAAGGTCGCCGTTTGGCCGGGGGCTACGATCGTGATCAGTTCCGGTTCGGCCGTCAGCCCCGGCATCGGGGTGGCGGTCGGGGTCGGTTGGGGGGTCGCCGTCGGTTCAGGGGATGGGGTGGGCGCTGCGGTATTCTGTCCCGAACACGCCGACAACAGGCACAAGGCCAACAAAGCAAAAATCCGTTTCCCTCTTTTCATACATCCTCCGATAGGTGGGCAAGCCGCTGAGTTCGAAACGCCCGTGACCCCGCCGGAAAATTCGGTTGCGGGGGTTCCGGTGGAAAAACCCATTGCCGCTAGGGTTCGCTATTGCCAGCGATTATACACTGCGGCAGGCCGTATGCGCCGCTGTGTGCATCGAGCGCCATGCCGAAATACGGCGAGGGATCAAGCGTATTCTCGAAGCGGGTCTCATTGCGGAAGCCCCCGTTTCCATCGCCGAGAACAATTGAAAAATGCAGATGCAACCCGGTGGGATGTTCCGGATCGCCCGAGTAATTGCCCTGGTATCCGAGCAACTCCCCCGTTTTCACCGGCCTTTCCGCCGTCCCGGGCGGAAACTCCTCGGCGATGAAGGAGTTGCCTTGCGCATCGGCCATGTGCGCGTAGTACAGCCAGATCTCCCTCCCCGGCGAAAGCGGATCGTCCGCAACGCGGATGATCACCGCGCTTTTCCATTCCGGGAGGCGCGTCAGAAAGCCGTCGTAGGCGGCGTACACCGGCGTCTCTCCGATCGGCCGGTTCCCGAATACGTCGATCCCGGTATGTTTGTGCAGAGGCTGAAACGAATCGCCGTAGAGGTATCCGATGTATCCGCTGGTTGGAAAGGCGAACGGCGCCCCGGGGCAGCGCGCATTGGCTTGGGCCGCCCAATCCGCATGCGCGGCCGGATCCCTCAGATATTCCCACACCATCGCGGTGCGCCGGCCGTCCCCCCGCCACCACCGGTATAGGAAATATCCCCCCGCCAGCGCCCCGGCCAGGATCAGGAGCAGAATCGCTCCCCAAGTTGATTCCGTCGGATTCCTCCTGCGCGCCACCAGCTTCCGCGGATCATATGCCAACGGGCAACCTCCAGTAATCAATCGGGCCGTCGGATTCTCATCCACCGGATCGCCGGTTCATCCCCAGGATGGCCCGTCGCCCGCGGATTATACCCGCCCCCGCAGAGGGCGCACCTTCCCGGTTTGCATGAAAGATGAATTAACGTAGAAAGAAGCAGCCCGGAGCGCCCCCACACATGCGGCCGCTCGGAAAGGCGCCCGTTTACGCCATTTTCAGCACCCTGGCGCCGTTCCAAACGGGAATCCGGGGAACCTTGAACGCGGGGACGAATCCGCCTGACCCTTCCGCGGTTTGGTATAATCCCGCCACCTGACTAGACCCTCCGGAGGCGCACAGCTACCGGTAAGGCGACCTGCAGGAAGAAAAGGAAGCAGAAGTCATGCCACTCCCAACGCAAGAGAAACAAAAGGTCATGAGCCAGTTCCAACGCAAGAGCGGGGACACCGGCTCACCCGAGGTGCAGGTTGCACTGCTGACGGCGCGCATCAACCAGCTCACCGAACACCTTAAAAAGAATACCCACGACGAATCCTCGCGGCGCGGGCTGCTCCGGCTGGTCGGACAGCGGCGGCGCCATCTGGCGTACCTTGGAAAAACCAACCCCGACAAGTACCGCGAGGTGGCCGAAAAGCTCAAGCTTCGCGTGGCGAAATAAGCCGGCCCGGATGAAAAACGCCTCTCCGAACGGAGAGGCGTTTTTTTCTTAAGCCTCGGCTTCTTCCTCGGGAGCCGCGGCCACTTCAGGCTCCTCCGGCTTGCGGTCGAGGATCTGCATCACCGCCCCGACCACCTTAGTGCGCGAACGCGGATCCCCCTTTTCATCCTGCCAGCGGTCGGTCTGCACCCGCCCCTCGACGTAGACCAGGCGTCCCTTGCCAAGGTACTGCTGGCAGACCTCGCCCAATCGGCCCCAGGATTCCACGTTGAACCAATCGGTGGCTTCCTTGGCTTCGCCGTTCGCGCCCTTCCACCGGCGGTCCACCGCCAGGGAAAAGGAACACACCTTCCTGCCGGAAGGCAAAAGCTTTGATTCCGGATCCTTCCCCAGACGTCCAATCAATTGAATACGGTTTAGTGCTGGCATAGATCCCCCTTTGGGTTTTCGGGCCTTGGCCCGGATTTGGTGAGGCGGAATATATCATGGCGGCGGAATTCCGGCAAATCCCGATCCGCCGGAGCTCAGCGCCCGCATGTGGTCTTTTTCGAGAGGGGCGTTTTTTTCTGCGTCCGCGGAATGATGAGCCTCCCGCGGCTTGCGCCCACTGCGCGGGGCAGTCTGGGTTGTGTCTTGCGCTGCACTCCTGGATATCGCGCGGCGGGGGCGGGGCGGCACTTAAGCGCCCTCCCGATCCCGAGAAAAGGGGAGGGCGGCCGCGGCGTTTTTCTGCGGCCGAGGCGGATTGAGAATTCCGGGCCGACTCGTTTTGCCGAACCGTCCACCGGAAAACCGCCGCCTATTTATCGTACTTGTAGGATTCGTCGTCGGTGGGGGTTTTCCCGGAGGGATCGTACACATACACCGAGGTGCCGTCCGGCGCCCAATCGAAGAGCCAGTGCCCGTCGCCCACCGCGACGTTCACGCAGCCGTGCGAACGGCGCCCGCCGAGGTTGTTGTGCCAATACTCTCCGTGGATCGCGCGTTCGTGGTCGAAATACATCACCCAGGGAACATCGCCCAGGTAGTAGTAATCCGATTTGTCCGGCTCGAACGATCCGCTCATCGACTGCATTTCGTATTTCTTCTTGACCTGGAAGACCCCCGGCCGGGTCCAGAACGGCGGGACACCGCTCGCGACCAACGTCGCAAACACCATCCGCTCGCCCTCGTAGGCCGTGAGCGACTGCTCAAACAGATTGACGCCGATCCATTTCACGCCGGCGGGGATCTCCGCCGGGCGGACGACGTCCGGAAAAACCAATCCCACTTTTTTCTGCTGGATCCATTGGTTGATTCCGACCAGATACCAGTCGCCGGTTTCCACTGTCCGGGTTTCGAAAACCTCCACCAGAGAATAGCGCGGGTAATGGTCCGCCGTCGGATCGGCCGGCCCGCCGGGCGTCCGCGAAGGATAGACGCCCTCGTAGGGGATCACCCAACCGAACGGACGGACGGGATTCTCGGCCAGCGTAACCCCGTTGAATTGGCCGGCAATGTAAACCGGCGTTACCTCGTCCCCGCGGACGATGAATCCGTCGCCGGTGCGGTAGAAGGTGCCCTCGTCCCGCTGGATCGTTTGGACGATCGAAACGTACACCAGCCCTTTGTACACCCAATGATGCGGGTTGCTGGCGACGGCGTCTTCCACGCTCAGATAAAACCCCAGTTGCACGTCCCCTCCGGCGCGGCCGTATCCGCGGTCTAACTCGGCCAGGGCGGGGTCGAGCGGCAGGGCGGGCGCACCGCGGCGGGGAAGCAAGCCCATCCGCCAGTATTCCGCGCGCTGGGCGCTCGGACCGTCCGCCGGGCAGAGATCCGGCCGTTCCATCTGCATATCAAAGGTGCAGATCTCCCCCTCTTCCACGGTTCCTGAGGAAGGCATGGGAGGGGCCAATCCGGTGACAACGGTCGTTGCGATCGCCGGAATCAACAACCAAGCGGTTTTTCCGAAAGAATGCGATGCCAACATAATCTGTCCTGGATTAAACAACTCCATTCGTACCTGCTCAGGCTGTCTATTTCCGTGCAAACAACTCAAAAAGAGTTGCCAGCGTTCTTGGATTTATTTGTCATCCCGGCGCCCGCCCTCGCGGCCGCGTTGGCTAAGCCGGGCAAGCGGGGGTGTTCGAAGCCGGGATCCAGTGATTTTTGATCATTCAATCGATGCCGGCAAAAATCACCCCCGGCGAAGAACGCGCCGAGGGCGGTCGCCGGCATGACGGCCGCTGTCGGAGCAGTGGCCTCCGTCCTTTAACGCAATTTGGGGGATTGTAACAGCCCGCGGCGCCGATAAGAACCCCCTTTCCCATCCCAACGGCCACAGGCTTCCTTCCGCCTCGCTCTTTGCCGCACTCCTCCGCCGATCCTTTGCCAAACCGTTTCAGAACCTCGCGGGCCGCGGCAGAGGACGGGGGCATCCCGCCGGGAAGCCGGCCGGTCAGCGCCGTTTGCGCAGCCGGGCGAGCTCCCGGATCAATCCCTTCTCTTCGTCGCTCAGGCGCGAGGGCAGGTCCGGCTGGACTTTCACGATCAGATTGCCCCGGCGGGAAGAATCGCCGAGGGCGGGCATCCCCAATCCCGCCAAGCGGAAGGATTGTCCGGCGCGGGTCTCAGCCGGTACGGTCAGCATGACGGATTTCGAATCGAGCGTGGCGATCCGCGCTTCGCCGCCGAGCAGAAGCGTGTAGAGGTCGACCGGCACCTCGGTGTGCAGATCGTCTCCGTGCCGCTCCCAATGAGGATCGTCGGCCACCTGGATTACCAGGTAAAGATCGCCCCCCCTTCCGCCAAGAGCGGATTCGCCTTCCCCCGCCAATCGGATGCGGGTCCCGGTGCGGGACCCCGGGGGAATCTTCACTTCCAGCCGCCGATTGCCCTTTTGGACGATCCGGGTGGTCCCGCGGAAAGCTTCCTCCAAGGTGATTGTCACATCCACCGGGGGAAGCTCGCCCCGCGGCGCGCGGGCTCCTCCCGTCCGCACCCTCCCGGTGCGGGTATAGGCCTCGGCCCGGTGGATGGGGATGTCTCCAAAAATGGATTGGAAAAAATCCGAAAACAGGTCGGAAAGATCCCCGTACTCGACCCGGGCGCCGCCCCCCGGCATGCCTCCCATCCATTGCGACCAGTCGAATCCGCCCGGCGTGCCGGAGTTCTGCCAGTTCTGGTAGGCGCTCCCCAGCTTGTCGTAGCGGGCGCGCTTTTGCGGATCGCCGAGGACCTCGTAGGCCTCGTTGATCTCTTTGAATTTTTCCTCGGCCTGCTTGTTCCCGCGGTTTCGGTCCGGGTGGTGCTTCATCGCCAACCGGCGGTACGCTTTCTTAATTTCTTCTTCGCCGGCGTTCCGCGGGACGCCGAGGGTTTGGTAGTAATCTCGATATTCCATAGCGTTTTGATGGCGTAGATTCTCCGGACGGACCCCGGAGGGCGCGGATTCATTCTATTCCCGGCGGATGGGAGCGTCAATATCACACGTTGCTTCTTACGGATTTCTAACAATGATGGTTCGCCGAGCCCGCGGACCATTCCCGCGGCGGAAAATCCTTTGCCGTTGCTTTGCGGGGCGCCGCGGATTGCCCCGGCCCGGACCGGTGTGATATAGTTTCTTTGTCCCGCCGAACCCTGGCCGATATCCGCATCCCGGACGGATGTATTCCGCCCGGGATTATTCCATACGCGATGCCGAAACCATCGGAAAAAATTCTGATCGCGGACGAGGATCCGGACGTCGTCGACCTGGTGGCGCGCCAAACCCTGGGGCCGCTCGGCTATTCCATGGCCGCCGCCTCCGACGGCCCAGGCGCGATTCACCAGATCATGACTTTCCATCCCGACATCGTCATCGCCAGCCTGACGCTGCTCGGACTCTCGGCCAAGGAGATCCTCGTCGCCCTGCGCGCCCAAGGGTTGGAATCGCTCGTGATCGTCACCGCCCCGGAAGGCCAGGAAAAAGCCGCGCTGCAGGCGTTCCGACTCGGCGCGAAGGATTACCTCGCCAAGCCTCTGCGGGAGGCGGAGGTGGTCTCCTCCGTGGAGCGCGCGCTTTCCGAAGTCCGCCTGCGCAAGGAGCGGGAAGCGCTCGCGCTGCGCCTGTCCGAAGCCAACCAGCAGTTGGAACACCGGGTTAAGGAACTCACCCTGCTGTTCGGGATCGGAAAGGCGATGGTGTCGTTGAACCATCTGGACCGGCTGTTCGACCGCCTGATGGAAGGCGCGCGCTACGCCACCGAGACGGAAATGGGCTGGCTCCTCCAGCGGGACGACGAAGGCCGGGCGCTCCTGCTGCGCAGCCAGCACGGCCTGCCGGCATCCCTCGCCGCCAAGCTCAACCTGCCGTGGGACGACGGGGTGTCGCCGTTGGTGATCGCCTCCGGCGAAGCCCTGCGCCTTTCGGGCGCCGGCCTGCAACGGTTCAAAATCGCTCAGGTCTGCCGGTCCGTCCTGGTCGCGCCGATCAAAGCCAAAACCGAATCCCTCGGCGTGATAGCGGTCGGACATAAGGAAGCCCGCGACTTCACGGTCCGCGAGCAGACCATGCTGGAGGCCGTCGCCGACTATGCCTCGATTGCCATGATCAACGCGCGCCTGTTCCGCGCCTTGGAAAACCGGGCCGCCGCGAAGAAGGCCCCGCCGGGGTGAGCCGATGCCCGAACCCCTGATTCTTTTCGTAGACCCCGCCCGAAAGCACCTTCCCGCCCTGGAGCCGATTCTCACCCGGGAGGGCCGCTACCGGCTCTCTGCCCCGCCCTCGCTTCCCGATGCGCTTAAAGAATTGGAAAACTCGAATCCCCGGATCGCCCTCCTGGCCTTTCCCGGCGGGGCGGAATCTCTCGACGCGGCAACCCGGATCCGAGCCGAGCGCCCGGGCCTGCCGATCATCCTCCTGCTGGGAAAGTCGGTGGAAAAATCCTATGCCGACGTGCTTCGCGTTCGGGCCGATGAGTGGATCGCCGATCCGGTCGATCCGGCGGCCCTCCTGGCCGCCCTCGACCGCCATTCGGCCCTGGGCACCACTTCCCCCCTGCACGTCCGGGTCCGGGAGCTGGAGACTCTCTCCCAGCTGGCCAAGAACATCAACAGCCAGCTGGATCTCGACCAGGCGCTGGCCAGCATCGTCGAAGCCGCCGTCCGCCTGACCGGAGCGGAGGAAGGCAGCCTGATGCTCGTCGATCCCGCCAGCGGCGAGCTCTACATGCGCGCGTCGAAAAATTTCGACGAGGAGTTCGTCCGCACCTTCCGCATGAAGATGGAAGATTCCCTTGCCGGAGAGGTGATCCGCAAGGGGGAGCCGATCCTTCTCGATGGCGAAGGGCCGCGCAAGATCAAATCCTCCTTTCTGGTCCATTCGCTGATCTTCGTGCCCTTGCTGCAGCAGGGAAAGACGATCGGCCTGCTCGGGGTGGACAACCGCGCCGCCCGCCGCCCGCTGCACGAAAGCGATCTGGCGCTGATGCAGGCGCTGGCCGAGCATGCCGTCATCGCCCTGGAAAACGCCCGGCTGCTGGAAGCCACCCGCGCGCAGATGCGCCAGCTGGAAACCGTAATCCAGCAGGTGGAGGACGGCGTGATCATCACCGACACCGAGGGACGGATGCTGATCGCCAACCGGACCGTCCGCGCCCTCTTCCATCTCGACGATTCGCCGCTGGCCGGGCGCCCGTTGAAGGAGGTCTTCCCCAACCTCGAACTGCAATACCTTTTCGCGCGGCGGGAATCCCCCCTCGCCAAACAGCGGCGGACGGAAATCACGCTCGCCGACGACCGCGTCTATAACGCCCACCTCACTCCGATCGAGGGCGTCGGCTACGCCATCGTGCTTAACGACATCACCCAACTCAAGGAGCTGGACCGGCTGAAGAGCGAATTCGTCGCCACCGTCTCGCACGATCTGCGCTCGCCGCTCACCACCATCCTCGGCTACGTCGATCTGATCGAGCGCGCCGGCCCGGTCACCGACCAGCAAAAAACCTTCATCCGCCGCATCCAGAACAGCGTCGGGTCCATCACCACGCTGATCTCCGACCTGCTGGACCTTGGGAAAATCGAATCCGGAATCGATTCGCAGAAGGAGGCGATCCAACTGAATGCGGTCGCGCGCGCCGCCCTGGACGGTATCCGCGGCCGGGTGGACGCCAAACAGATCCGCCTGGAGGTATCGCTCGACGAGTCGATTCCCGCGCTCAACGGAAACCCCCTCCGCCTCCGGCAGATGGTCGCAAACCTGCTCGACAACGCCGTCAAATACACGCCCGAGGGGGGGCGGATCGGTTTCACCACCCGGCGCGAGGAAGGGCAGGCCTTTCTGCAGGTGTCCGATTCGGGGATCGGCATCCCCCCCAACGAACTTCCGCATGTGTTCAACAAGTTCTACCGCGCATCCAACGTGCAGAACACGGCCGGCACCGGGCTTGGCCTCTCGATCGTGAAATCGATCGCCGAAATCCACGGCGGGCGGGTTTGGGTGGATTCGACCGGCGGGATGGAGACCAAGTTCACCGTGGTTCTGCCGCTGCCGAAAGAATAGCCCCACGCCGCGTTTCCTCAGGCTTCGATCAATCCATCCATCGCAAGAAAACTCCGACAATTGACCAAGATCCACTGCCGTTTATCCGTTCACCGAAGCGCGGTCGAAGGGATGATAAAGAAGAAGGCAGGCTTGAACTTTGTTGCCAAAAATTTTTACGGGCCTCGGGAACAGAGCCGGATACTCAATCTATCAGAGTGCTGAAAATGGGAGAAAAACTGTTTAGCCGGCCTGTCTGTTTCAGCACCCTGCAAGTGTTTTGTCCCAAAAATCCCTTTCAATATACTGATGTTCTAGGGACTGTTTGGAAAGCGGAAAAACGATTTTTCCATTGAAACATTGCTTTTGGATTGTGGCGCCATTCCCGCGTGTGTTTTCCGGGATTCCTGGAATTATGAGGCGTGTGGCAGGTAGATACACCCCGCTTCGCAGAGTAGGCGGAGCATGACACCCCTAACGGCATTCTTGGCCCAGACAATAGCCTATCGCCTCTGTACGCTTTCCGATACACAGCGGTCAATCTAATTATTTATGGATAAATAAACTCTTAATTATCCTTCTTGACACAGAACGATTGTTCGTGTACGATTTTTCTCAAGAATATGCGTCGCAATTTCGGCCAGGAGGTTGGTATGCGTGAAGGCGGGATAACTGAACGTCAAACCAGGATGAAAGCCTTCATCGAGGAGTACTTCGCCGATCATGGCTATGCACCCTCGTACCGGGAGATAATGAAGCACGTGGGGATTCCATCCCTTTCCGTAGTGCGCTACAACCTCGAGCGCCTGCAGCGCGAGGGGCTTCTGGAAAGGGATCCGCGGGTCGCCCGCGGGATCCGTCCGCGGCGGACGCCCGAACAGCAATCCATCCGCGTTTGGGGTTACATCCAAGCCGGCGAGCCCACACCGGTTCCCGGCGTCAGCGAACCCCTCTTCGGCGAAGACGAAGCTCTGTCCATCTCCCAGGATCTCCTTCCACGGGATGCCGACCTGTTTGCGCTCGTCGTCCGGGGGGATTCGATGATCGACGCGATGGTACACGACGGCGACTACGTCATCCTGAAGCCCCAACGCGAGGCGCGCAACGGGGAGATGGTTGCGGTTTGGATTAAAAATCGTGAAGAAACCACGCTTAAATATTTCTATCTCGAAAACGGAAAGGTCCGGTTGCAGCCGGCCAACCCCTCGATGCAGCCGATCGTAATCGAAAATCCCGATGAAAACCTGGAAATCCGCGGCAAGGTGGTGATGGTCATCCGCCCGATTGAAAAGCGGTTGCCGTTGGCCCAGTAAATCGGCAATCGACCATGGACGATTGACCGTCGACCATGGCCGATAATTATCGTTGGTCCCAGCCTTGCCCCGTGGGGTGTCCTCTTCGTCTGTTCAGCAGGGAAGTCCATGCCGCCTTGGCCCCACTGCGCATCCATCTCCCCTTTTTCGATGTTCGACTTTCGGCCGTGCGCCGACGAAAGACGGCCTCTCGGTCTTCACTAATAAAATCGGCGCCCCCCATGCAATTCGACGTTGATCCAGAGACCATCGTCTATGGCTGGCTTTTCGACAATCGATGGCCGGCCTTTCCGATCTTCAATAGTCGAACGCTTTCCAATATCTGGTAAACTCGGGCAATTCGCCGGGAGCCAGCATGTCCCTGATCGAGATCCTCTCCATCGCCGTCGGCCTCTCGATGGACGCCGTGGCCGTTTCGCTGTGCGCCGGAGCGGGAGGGTTTGCCTCCCGCCCGAGGCCGGCGCTCCGAATCGCTTTTCACTTCGGCCTCTTTCAAGGGATCATGCCCCTCTTGGGATGGCTGGCGGGTGTGACCATCGAGCCCCTGGTGGGCAGCGTCGACCACTGGCTGGCGTTTCTGCTGTTGGCGTTCGTCGCCGGACGGATGATCCGCTCCGGCCTGAAGGGTGATTCGCCGGATTCACCTTGCGACCCAACCCGCGGCTCCACCCTCGTCATGCTTTCGATCGCCACCAGCATCGACGCCATGGCCGTCGGCTTTTCCCTGGCCATGGTCTCCGCCCCGATCCTCCTCCCGGCGCTGGCCATCGGCCTAGTGACGTTTGTCCTATCCCTGCTTGCGGCTCGGCTGGGCCACCGGCTCGGCCAGCGGTTCGGAAGCCGGATGGAAATATTCGGCGGCATGATCCTGCTGTTGATCGGTTTGCGCATTCTCCTCTCCCACCTCAACCTGTGGTAAGCCGGTCCCCGCGCTTCCCGCATGCGCCGGGAGGCTTCTCCGGCTACTGGCGGATTCAATTCGGCAAACGTATAATCCGGTGTGAGGTTCGAGGAATCCGGTATGAAGCTGATCGATCTCACCAAACAGCGCGGCGAACCGGCAAAAAACCCCGCCATCCGGTGGTTGAACGAATTATTCGCGGGCGGCAAGGACCGCCAGAAGGACAAAGACGCCCAGGACCAGGCGGTCGCCCACCTGGAGCGGGCGCTGGGGGACGAATTCACCCTGATCCGCGAAATCCATTTGCCGGGTCTGGATACGTCGATTCCGATGGCGCTGGTGGGGCCTCCCGGAATTTTCGTCTTCCTGGCCAGTTCGGTGAGAGGGACGTTCCGCGCCCGGGGCGAAGCTTGGCTCAAACTCGACAATTCCGGAAACATGCGCAACTCCAGCCCCAACCTGCCGCATCTGACGCGTCTGTACGCCGAGGCCATCCGCAAATTCCTGACCCAGCACGAGCTGCCCAACGCGGAGATCGAGGCGGTCCTGCTTTTTTCCGAGCCGGAAGCCTTCGTCGAGAACATCAAGGCGCCGATCCGGATGGTCATGTGCGACGGGATGGAAAGCTACAGCGCCAGCCTCCGCCTTCTGAACCCGGTGTATTCCACCGAGGAGCGCCTCGCGATCACGCGTCTGCTGTCCAATCCGGAGGGGAAGCTCAACATCGCCGACGAGATCGCCGCCGCGGAGGAGGAGATCGTCCCGCAGGCGGTGATCATGCCCTCTGAAGAACCGCAGGAAGAAGCGATCCCGGAGCCGGAAGAGCAGCCAAACTTCATCTCGGAAGACATGGTGCGCACCGCCTTCGTCGAGGAGCATGCCGCGCAGGCGGAACCGGCTCCGATCCCGCTCCCGCCCGTCATCGAAGAGGCGGTGGAACTGGCGCCGGCCGGCGCCTTCTCGATCTCCGCCTGGCTCGCGCGGACTCACATGTCCGCCAACCAGATCACCCTGCTGGGCGTGATGGTCCTGTTGGACCTGCTGGTAATTCTGGCGGGATTCGGGATCGTGCTGCTGAATATCCTGCGCTGAGAAGCCGCCGCGCCCGCCATGGCCGACTCCTCCGCCCCCCCCTGGCTTTCCGTCATCATCCCCGCCCTCAACGAGGAGCGTCGCCTGCCCGCCACCCTGGCGAAGCTTCGCGAGTATCTCGAGAAGCAGGCTTTCTCCCACGACGTCTGGGTGGTGGATAACGGCAGCACCGACCGCACGCCCGACTTGGTCCGCGAGCAGGCGCGCGGATGGCCTTGTCTGCGGTTGATCCGCAATCCCGTGCGCGGGAAGGGGTCGGCGGTGCGGGCGGGAATGCTCCAGGCCGGGGGGAAATACCGCTTCCTGTGCGACGCCGACCTTTCGATGCCGGTGGAGGAATTCGAGCGGTTCTATCCGCCGCGACTCTCGGACGCGGACGTCGCCATCGGGTCGCGCGAGGCGGCCGGCGCCCGCCGGTTTCACGAGCCTGAGTACCGACACCTCACCGGACGGGTGTTCTCCTTGGCGGTCAAGCTGCTCGTCATGCGCGGGTTTGAAGACACCCAGTGCGGCTTTAAATGCTTCCGTGATTCCGCGGCGGAGGACCTCTTTTCGCGCCAACGCTTCAACGGCTGGTCCTTCGACGTCGAAGTCCTTTACCTCGCCCGCCGGCGCGGCATGCGGATCTGCGAGGTGCCCATCTCCTGGTACTATCAATCCGACAGCCGGATCCGGCTGTTCAGCGATTCCCTGCGGATGTTCCTGGATCTGATCCGAATCCGCTGGTACGACCTGCGCGGAATATATGCCAACCCCGATCCGCACTCCCGCCCCGACTCTTAGCCGGGAACGCCGCCTGCTTCGCCGGGGATTTCTGCAGGTGGCGGGGCTCGACGAAGCCGGACGGGGGGCTTGGGCCGGTCCGCTCGCGGCCGGTGCGGTGATTCTTCCCCTGAACCGCCCTGCCGCGCGCTCCAATCTCTCCGGCGTCCGCGATTCGAAGCAGCTCACGCCTCTGCAAAGGGCGACGGCCGCCGATGCCATCCGCACGGCGGCCGTCGCCTGGGCCGTCGGCTGGGCGTCCGCCGTGGAGGTGGACCGAATCGGTCCGCTCCGGGCGACGCGCTTGGCGATGCTCCGCGCCGTCTCCGCCTTACGGATCCCCCCGGACCACCTGCTGATCGACTACCTGCTCCTGCCCGAATCCGATCTGCCGCAAACCGCCGTGTTCCACGGCGATTCCCTCTCGCTCTCGATCGCCGCGGCGTCGATCCTCGCCAAAACCTGGCGCGATTCCAAGATGGACGACCTCTCGCGGATCTATCCGGGGTACGGATTCGACCGGCACAAGGGCTACGGCACCGGGGCCCATACCGAGCGGCTGGCCCGGCTGGGCGTCTGCCCGGAGCACCGCCGCTCGTATGCTCCGATCCGGCGCGCGCTGGCAGGCTCTCCGGTATAATTTTTCCCGAGACCTGATGAGCCCCCGCGAACCGCACGATCTTTCGATCGAGGAGTTGGAACGGCTGCTGTCGGCCAAGCGTCAGGCCGCTCGGCGCGACAGAATCCGCCGTTTTGGACGGTCGGGGCGCGCGGTTTTCACCGAGCCTCCCGCTCCGCCCGCCGGACCGCCCTCCGTTCCGGAAAAAAGCGCCCCGCCCGCCGCCCGCAAAAACCTCCTCGACCGCCTGCTTCTCGGCGTGGAAATCGGCGCGGTGATCGTTCTCGGACTGGTCGTCCTGCAATTCGTGTTCCGCCTGCAGGATCTGAACCGCGATTCCCTCGCCCGGATCCTCTCCGAAACCCCCTCGGCCACCCCGCTGATCACCGCCGTGGTCCTTCCGTCGGGGCACACGCCCCCCGATTCCCCCGGCGGGCCGGCCGTCAACGAGGAAGAAATCCCCGCCGACCTGCGCCCGCAGATGCAATCCTACCTCTCGCTTGCCATTCCAACCCGCGGGCCGGAACAGCCCCTCCGGCTGGATCTGCCGAGCATCGGTAAAACCAACATGCCGGTAGTCCAAGGCGATGGGTGGGAACAACTTAAGCAGGGGGTGGGCCATCATATCGGCAGCGCCAATCCGGGCACCACCGGCAACGTCGTGCTGTCCGCCCACAACGACATTTTCGGCGAACTGTTCCGTGACCTGGACCGCCTTCAACCCGGCGATGAGGCCGTCGTCTATACCGCCACTCAGAAATTCGCCTACCGGGTCGTCGCGATCCGGATCGTCGAACCCACCGACGTTTCCGTCCTGGCTCCGACCGGACGCCCGACCCTGACCCTGATTTCCTGCTACCCGTACATGGTCGATACCCAGCGGATCGTCGTTACCGCTGAACTGGCTTCGTATTAGCGGGCCTATGAAAAATGCCGGCCGGCGGACACTGAAAAAACACGCAACGGGTCCTGGGCGTTACCGCCGCGTCCGGGTGTCTTTGCCGGCTTCTGGTCAACCGGTCGCGGCCTTGCCCTTCCGCAGGCTTCCCCATATCCCACTCCGGCCAGGCAGGTCGGGATCCAGTCAGGCAACTCTGACAGGCAACCGTCTCCCCACCTCACCCGGGCACGGCGCAACCACGCAGCAGATTCCTCGCAGAATCGACCGTCCCGGTCTCCGGGCTCGAGGTGTACAAAGACACCCCCTCTTTTTTTCGGCGCCGGTTCGAAGCCGTCCTTCCTTTTCTCGATTCGGAAAATCTAAGGGTTTCCTGAGAAAAACCGCCCTTGCGGCCGGATTGAATTCTTATGCTACAATTTGCGCGCTTACACCCCGACGAGAACGACCTCCCCCCAGCCGACGTCCGCGGATACCCCGCGGGGATGCATCCATTGGGATCCGCACGGGCGGGCATCCGTTCGGGATGATGCGAGGATAGGAAAGGAAACCTGATGCCGGAAAAAAAATACCGCACCTCCGCGCGCGACGAGTTGAACCATCCGGATTATTCGCACATTAAAAGCGACCTGCGCCGGATTGTTCTCATCGCCGGATCATTCATCGTCGTTATGATCGTTCTGGCCGTTCTTCTTAACCGGTAACTTCAGGAAGGCGAAAAAGCGCATGGCATCTTACCTGCCCACACCGAAATCCAAACGACCCAAGCCGGCCAAGGCCCCCGAACCGGCCGAGCCGGTTGCGGCCGCGCCGGAGGTTTCGGCGGAACAGCCCGCCCTCCCGCAGAAGCCCGTCCGCCGCAAAAGCCGCCTGCCCGATTGGGCCAAAGGCGCGCTGACCACGCTGGCCCTGGCGCTGTTGGCCTTCTCCGGGATATTCTCCTTCTTATCCGTTGAGAATTTTTTCGCCAGCGGGATGGTGGATATCAATATTTTTAATCCAAGCGGCGGAGAAAGCACCCCGCTTCCCCTCGGCGTCACCCCCACGGTCGAGATTCCGGCTTACAACTACAAACCCTGGAACGAGGTCGACCGGGTGACGATCCTGGCTCTCGGTTTGGACGCGCGGGATTGGGGGCCCGAAGCCAATTCCGCCGCCGCGCGCTCCGACACTATGCTCGTTCTGTCTATGGATCCGATCGCCAAAACCGCGGCCATGCTTTCCATTCCGCGCGACCTGTATGTCGATATCCCCGGATACGGATTCGACAAGATCAACAAGGCGTATTTCTTGGCCGAAAAGGACCGCCTGCCGATCGGCGGGCCCGGCCTGGCGATCCAGACGGTGGAGAACCTGCTCGGCTTGCCGATCGACTACTACGCGGTGGTGGATTTTAATTCGTTCACCACCTTCGTCGACACCATCGGCGGCATCGACGTCTATGTGCCCTTCGACAACATGGTCATCGATCCGATCGGCGACGAAGACGTGAAGGAGCTGTTCTTCGGCTGGAACCACCTGAGCGGGTCGGAGGCGCTGGCCTTCGCCCGGTCGCGCTCGACCGAAGGCGGCGATTTCGACCGCGGCTCGCGGACGATGCAGGTGATCCTCGCCATCCGGGACAAGATCCTGACCTTGGACATGGTTCCCAAGTTGATCTTGGAGGCGGGCAACCTTTACGAGCAGCTCGCTGGGGGGATCAAGACCAACCTCACCCTGGAGCAGATCGTCCAACTGGCCTTGGTCGCCAAGGACGTTCCGCGCCAAAAAATCCCCTACGCGGTGATCGACGAATCCTGCCTGCTGGCGGTGGAAACCTTCGGCGAGGAAGATGTGTTGATCCCGAATCTGGAGAAGGTCCGCGAACTGCGCAACACCCTGTTCTCCTCGGGCGGCGTCCTCGGCTACGCCTCGCCTCCCGCGGACCTCGCTTCGCTCGCGCTAAAAGAGAACGCCAAAATTGAAATCGTCAACGGCTCCGGAACCGACGGTCTGGCGGGGGCGACAAGGGACTGGCTCGTGCGCCACGGCTTCTCCGAAGCCAACATCACCGCCACGACCGCGACCGCGGAGCAGATGAATTACTACCCGTTCTACACCCTGATCACCGATTACTCGGGCAGGCCGTATACCGTCCGCCTGTTATACGAGCTGATGGGGTTATCCGCGACCAACTTGAAAACCGACATCCGCTTCGACAATCCGGTGGACGTTCAGATCTTCCTGCGATACGATTGGACGATACCGGATTAGCCCTTCTAAAAAAAGAGGCGGTCTTCTGGACCGCCTCTTTTTTTTTAGGCGCGAGTCATTTCCAGGGGATGATGTCCTCCCGTTCCGATCCGACGGACACGAGCGATACCGGAACGCCGGCTTCCCGCTCGATCCTTTCGATGTACTTCCGCGCCGCCTCTGGCAGGTCTTCCTTCTTCCGGATTTTTCGGATGTCGGCTTCCCAACCGGGAAGATCCTCGTACACCGGCTGGAAAGCCCCGAGTCCGGAAAGCCCCATCGGCAGCTCGTGGTATTTTTTTCCGTCCCGCAGGTAGGCACCGCACAGCCGGACCGGATTCAACCCGCTGAGGATATCGAGTTTGGTAAGCACCAATTCGGTCAGCCCGTTTTGCCGGACCGAATAGCGCAACAACATCAGGTCGAGCCAGCCGCAGCGCCGCGGCCGCCGCGTTGTAGTGCCGTATTCGTCCCAGGGCATCGATCCGGTTCCCCGCAGCCGATCCCCGATCTCCCCGGCCTCTTCGGTCGGAAACGGACCCTCTCCGACGCGGGTTTGAAAGGCTTTGACCACGCCGATCACCCGGCCGAGGGCGCGGGCGCCGACTCCCAATCCGGAGAAGACTCCGGCCAAGCCGGTGTTGGAGCTCGTCACAAACGGGTAGGTCCCCTGGTCAAGGTCCAGCAACGTCCCTTGGGCGCCTTCCGCCAGCACCGTCTCGCCCCTGCCGAGCGCCTCCGCCACCAACGCCGACGTGTCGGCGACGTAAGGACCGAGCGTCCGGGCGTATTCAAAGAACGACGCGGCAACCGCCTCCGCGTCCAAGGGAGGCCGGCTGTATAATTTTTCCAGGATCCGGTTTCCGCGAAGGATCTGGGATTTGATCTTCTCGGCGCATTCCTCCGGCGATGCCAGCAATTCCGCCCGCAGCCCGCAGCGCGCGCTCTTTTCGGAAAAGGCGGGGCCGATTCCGCGCCCCGTGGTTCCGATCCGATTTTCCCGTGTGGCTTCCTCCGCCCGGTCCAGCTCGATGTGAAGCGGCGTCAGCAGGTGTGCCGCATGGGAGATGCGAATCCGGTCCGGGTTGCAGACCACGCCCTGCTCGCGCAAGGCGGCCATCTCCGCCAAAAGGCGCTGCGGGTTGATCACCATGCCGCTCCCTAAAATGCAGAGCGGCCGGGGATGCACGATCCCGGAGGGGACGAGGTGCAGGCGGAAAATTTTTCCGCCGGCCGCGACGGTGTGTCCGGCGTTGTCGCCCCCGGCGAAGCGCGCCACCACCGCCGCTTCGGCGGCGATCGCGTCCAGGATGCGCCCCTTCCCCTCGTCGCCCCATTGCGCGCCAATGATGATATGCAATGGCATGAGTCACTCTCCTTCCGGACCGGCGCCCACTTCGGGCAGGCGCCAAACGAGGGCGTTTGCCAACGCCCTCGCCGTCGGACCAAGCCGACATCCGCGTACTGCTTTCCGCAAGTATGCCACAAAACCCCTTCCTCCGCATCCCCCGGCCGGTGGAGCGCAACCGGGCCGCCGCGAACGGACGCCGTGAAAAAACCGTAGATGATTGTATGAAGCACGAACGCATGTCGGCCATCGGCGATCCCGGCCGCCGCTTCCGGCGGGAGATTGAAAGCGATACAATACGGCGCAATGTCTCGAACGGATTCGACTTTGCCGCCGGAAGCTTCGCCGCCTCCCCTCCGCAACTTGCTCCAGCGGATCCGCCGCATCCCGGCTTGGCGCCTGCTTTTGCTTGCCGTGGTAGCGCTCATCCTCCTGGCCGGATTGGCGGCTTCCCCGCCGGGATTGCTCGGCAAGGCGGATGCGATCGGGTACGCCGTATGCCACCGCATCGAACTGCGTTCCCTGCACTTGGGAGACCGTCCGCTTCCGCTGTGCGCCCGCTGTATGGGAACCTTCCTGGGGACGATCGTCGGCGCTCTGATCCTGATCGCGGGCGGACGGGGCCGCTCCGCGGTCTGGCCGTCGCGCGGAATCCTCTTCGCGCTGGCCGTCCCCGTGCTGCTTTGGGGGGTGGATGGCTTCAACTCCTATGTTTCCCTCTTCCCCCGGTTCCCGCACCTCTATCCGCCGAGCAATTTTCTGCGGATGACGACCGGAACGCTCCTCGGGCTGGCGATGGCGGTGGTGTTCCTGCCGGCTGTGAATCAAAGCCTGTGGAAATCGCCATCCGCCGTGCCCGTCCTCCGGAATTTCCGGGAGCTTTTTGGTTATTTCCTCGCCGCCCCGATCCTGATTGGCTTGGTCATGCCGGAGAATCCGATTTTGCTTTATCCGTTCGCCCTCCTCAGCGTTGCCGGCATTCTTTTCCTTTTAACCGGCGTTTATCTTTCGCTGTTGTTGATGGTCCTCCGCAGGGAAAATCAGGCGGAGACCTGGCACGACGCCTGGCCGGCGGTCGCCGGCGGATTTGCCCTGGGACTGCTTCAGATCTACGCCATCGACATCGTCCGTTTCCAAATCACCCACACCTGGGGGGGCTTCGGGATAGGGGGATAATCGTCCGTCCGGGCGGCTCCGCGGAATGCGGATACACCCGGCGCCTTTTCGGAGGTACGTCATGGACATCTTTTCGGCTTTCGGGTTGTCGGCCAGCGCGGGGCTGAACGCCTACATTCCCCTGCTGATCGTCGGCCTGCTGGCCCGCTACACCGACGCGATCAAACTCAACGCCCCGTGGGACACGCTGACCGACCCGTGGGTCCTGCTGGTGCTGGCCGTTCTGCTGTTGATCGAAATTTTGGCCGACAAAATTCCAGCGGTGAACCACATCAACGACGGCCTGCAGACGATCGTCCGGCCCATCGCCGGCGCGATCGTCTTCGCCGCCAGCGCGCACGTCATCAGCGACATCCATCCCGCGATCGCGATGATCTGCGGGCTGTTCGTCGCCGGTGCGGTCCACGGCGCGAAGGCGCTGGCGATCCGCCCCGCCGTAACCGCCACAACCGGCGGGACCGCCAATCCGGTGGTCAGCACCGTAGAAGACGTCATCGCCACCGTCTTGTCGATCGTCGCCATCCTGGTTCCCGTGATCCTCGGAGCCCTGATCTGCATCGTCACGGCCTGGATCATCTGGCTGATCCTGAGGAAAATCAACCGCGACGCCAGACAAACCTGACGGCGTTCGCCGTTCGGCCGCGGAGTATCCGGAACGGGCGGCCAGACGGCCGCCCGCATCGTTTTTTCATAATCGGGTACAATGGTTGACACCCTAACCCAGATACGTCAGTTCGGAGGAGGATATTTCATGGTCCAGCCCGCACCAGCCCCAGCGAAAAAGTCAAAAGGCCCGGCAGTAATCGTCATCGTCGGCGCCGCGCTCGTTCTGCTTTGCTGCTGCTCCATCTTCCTCGCAGGCTTGTTGTATTATTGCGGAGACGTGTTGACCGGCGGCAGCTGCGGTTTCTAGCAGACCGGTTATCCACCCGTTCGCGGAATATCCTCGGGCGGCCCGGATCGGGCCGCCTTTTCCGTTTTATCCCCGAATCCAAAATCCTTTCCCGGGCCGCCAAATACGCCGCTCTCCCTCCTCCGCCGGACGGATGTCGTTGCAGAAGATCTCCCTTTCCCCGCCGCAACGCAAGAGGATCCGGTAGGCGCCGCCCCGCCAAACCGATTCGATCACCTCTCCCCGGATCTCGCCGGCGGCGGCCGAACCGCCGCGCCGCAGAACTCCTCCGCCGGGCGGAAGCAGGATCCATCCCTCGTCCCCCGCAACCGGCCGCGGCCCACGGCACTCCGCCTCGAATTCGCCCAGCGGAGTGCGAACCGTCAACGGCCGAACCTTCCGGACCCCGGCGCGCAGAAGGTTCCCCAGCCCGAGGAAATTCGCCGCCCATTTTGAAGCCGGATAGTTGACAAGGTTCTCCGGCGAATCCGCCTGCACGATCCGCCCTTCGTGCAGCAACGCCACGCGCTGCGCCACGGCGAACGCCTCCTCCTGATCGTGCGTGACGTACAGCGAGGGGATCCGCAAGTCCGCCAGCAAGCGGCGCAACTGATCGGCCAACTGCTCGCGCAGGGCCCTGTCCAGCGCGCCGAGCGGCTCGTCGAGCATCAACAGCCTCGGGCGGGGAGCGAGCGTGCGCGCCAACGCCACCCGTTGCTGCTCCCCCCCGGAAAGACCGGCCATCGCCCGCCGGGCAAACCCCTCCAAATCCACCCTGCGGAGCGCCGCCTGTGTTTCCGACCGGATCCGATCTTCAGGCTGATTCTGCATGCGCAATCCGAACGCGACGTTTTCGGCGACGTTTAAATGCGGGAACAGAGCGTAATCCTGGAACATCAATCCGAATCCGCGGCGGTGCGCCGGAACGCGGGAGAGGTCTTCGCCGTCCCACAGCACTCGCCCGGAATCGGGTTGCTCCAAGCCGGCAACGATCCGCAGCAGCGTGCTTTTCCCGCTGCCGGAGGAGCCGAGCAGGCAGACCGTTTCGCCTTCTGCGACCGCCAGGTTTACCCCTGCCAGCAGCGGCCTGGCTTCATAATTTTTATGGATATCGACTAATTCGAGCATGGCTAGTTTTTTTTCCTTCCTACGCCCCCCTCCCCCTGTTGTCCCCCCCCCATTTGCCATGCGATTGATGTTCTGGCGCACTTCAGGCAGGTTTTGCCGGTTGATGTTCCCATTCGATGAACATCACCGCCGCGGCGCAAAAGAGCATCAGCAGGGTGGTCATCGCCATCGCCTGGCCGTAGTTCAATCCGCCGGGCTGGGAGAGCAGCCGGTAGATCCCGACCGGCATGGTCGGGAAATCCGGGCGGACGATGATCGAGGTTGCGCCGAATTCGCCGAGCGAGACGGCGAAGGCGAACGCCGCGGAGGAGAGAACCGCCCGCAGTGCGATCGGGAACACCACCGTGCGCCACACCATCCACGGTGAAGCGCCCAGGACGGCGGCGGCTTCGCGCAGCCGCTCCGGGATTCCGGCAAAGGCGGGCTTCAATCCGCGGACCACGAAGGGGAACGCGACCAAGGTATGGGCGACTGGTATCATCGCCGGCGAACGGATCCAATTCCACGGCGGCCGGGAAAAGACGATCAGCATGCCCAAACCGAGGGTGACGGCCGAGGTTCCGAGCGGGAGCAGGAGCAACGGCTCGAGCGCGCGGTCGATCCGTGTCGGACGGGAAAGCAAAGCCGCCGCCGGTATTCCAAAGGCCAGGGCGAAGGCCGCCGTCGCCGCGGCCGCCAGCAGGGAATTCCCCGCCATCTCGAGTGGGGTGGCGAAGAACGCGGTCCCCCTCCGGTTATAGAACAGCTCGCGGTAATACTCCAGCGTCCATTCCGCCCGGACCCCCGACCGCTCGCCGAGCCCCGCGTCCATCCGCAGCAGCGACCTCGCCGCCGGCGAAGCCAGAGGCGCCAGGAACAACGCGGCGAGTGCGGCGAGGATCGATGCGGCCAGGATCCATTCAGCCGTGGAAGCGGGCTTGCGTGCGGCGCGGATTCCGACCCGCGCCGATGCGGCCTCCATCCGCCGGGCAAGCCGCCCCGAAACCGCGATCAGAGTCAAGCTGCAGAGGATCTGCAGGATGGAAAGAAGAGCGGCCGCCGGAAGGTTGAGCGCTTGCAGGGCTTGGATGTAGATCTCCACTTCCAGGGTGGAGAAGGACGGACCTCCCAGGATCAGAATAACTCCGAATGAGGTGAAATCGAACAGGAACACGAGCGAGGCCGCGGCGAGGATCGACGGCATCAAGAGCGGAAGCGTCACCCGGCGGAAAGCCTGCCGCCTTCCGGCGCCCAGCACGCGCGCGGCGTCGCCCAAGCGCGGATCTAAACGCTCCCAGGCCGCTCCGACCGTCCGCAGGACGATCGAGGTGTTGTAGAACACATGGGCCAGCAGGATCGCCCCCAGCGTGTGTAGGAACGGGATGGGCCGGCCGATCCACCCGGTTTGTTGCAGCGCCAGGTTGATCCATCCCCGCGGTCCGAGCAGGGATTCGAATCCCGCCGCCACCACCACGGTGGGGAGGATGAACGGGACGATCGAAAACGCCCGCAGGAACCGCTTGAGGGGAAAATCATACCGGGCAAAAAGATACGCTCCCGGCAATCCGACGGCCAAGGTGAGGAGCATCGACAGCGCCGCCTGGAAAACCGTAAAGCCGAGGACCCGGAAAGCGGAGCCCAGCGGCAGTGCGTCCGCTTCCCCCTGCAGGACGGCCTCCACCCCCAGCCGCAGAACCGCCGCCAGCGGATAGTAGAAGAACAGGCCGATAAACGCGACAGCCGGAATCCACTGCACGATCCTGAAAAACCAGGCCGGCCGTCTTGCTCCGAACAACGCCGCCCGCCCTACGACAGCATTACGCCTTTCCATACATTCATCCATTCCTCCCGGTGCGCCGCGATCTCCTCCGGCGCGAGAACCGCGGGCTCCGCGGGCAAGGGCGCGAAACGCAGGAAGGCTTCGGGCAGAACCGCATCCGGATTCACCGGGAACATCGCCATCTGCAGCGGGATATCCTCCTGGAAGGTCCGGCTTAAAAGAAATTCGACCAATTTTTCCGCGAGGTCCCGCTGTTCGGTCCCGGCCAGGATGCCGGCGAATTCGATCTGGCGGAAGCACATCTCCGGGCCGAGCAGGGAGGCGGTCGGCGGCTCATCCCGCGGCGGGTCGGCGTACAGGAATTCGAAGGCCGGGCTGGTGGCGTATGAAACCACCATCGGCTGAAACCCCTTTCCGGAGGACGCGCTGAAATTCGTGTAATACGCGGTCTCCCATCCGTCGACGACCACGGTTCCGTTGGACTTCAAGGATCCCCAATAATCCGCGAATCCGTCCGGCCCGAAATGCGCCACGGTCGCCAGGAGAAACGCCAATCCAGGCGAGGATGTGAACGGATTCTCGACCACCAGCAAGCCCCGGTATTCCTCCTCGGCCAAGTCCTCGAGCGATCCGGGTACGTCCAGGGAATGCGCGGCGAACCAATCCCGGTCGTAATTTATGCACACGTCTCCGTAATCGACCGGCAGAGCGCGGTTGCCCGGATCCAGCCGGTATTCGGCGGGAATTGAATCCAACCGCGGCGAGGCATAGGTTTCGAAAACCCCTTCCTCCAGGGCGCGGGCGAGAAAGGTATTGTCGACGCCGAAGAAAACGTCCGCCAGCGGTGCCTGCTTGGTGAGGATCGCCTTGTTCAGCGCGGCTCCGGCATCGCCGCTTTCCAGAACGGCCAGCTTGGCGCCCGTCGCGGCTTCGAACTCCTGCAACGCGGTTTCGCTGATCGCGAAGGAATCGTGGGTCATCAGGGTGACCGTCCGGGTTTCGCGCGGCGAGGGTTCTGCCGCCGGCGCCGCGCATCCGGCCAGAAGGATCAAAGGCAGGACCGACGTCCCGAGAACGGCCGGCAAGCAACGCCCCAACCCTACATGCTTGCGGGTTTGATGTTCGATCGCGTGTGAATGCATAGCAATGCTCCTTTTTGCACCGTTACCGCCGCCTCGTCCGCCAGCATGCAGTTGCTTATTCCGCGGGTTTTATGCGGGAGAAGCCTTTCTCCGGACAGCGGATATTTCAATCCCTCGGTCGTCACACCCTCCGCAGGGACGCCCCACGCCAACAGGGAGACGGTGTCGCCCGGAGCCCCCCGCAACATCGTCCGCTTCCAAACTCTTACCGCCTCTTCGCGCCCGTCGTCGATCCGGATGTTGATCCCCGCCAGCTCTGCATCAAAAAGCAAAGCCAAGTTGGCCAAAGTTTGATCCGTCCTGCCGCCCAAGCCCCCCAGGATCAGCACGGCGGCAAATCCCTCCCGGACTGCGAAGCGGATCGCCAACTCGAGATCGGTTTCATTTTTTTCGGCGGGAAACGATTTCACGACGGTTCCGGCGCGATCGAGGGTTTGGCGGATTCCATTGGGGATGGAATCAAGATCGCCGACAAGGACATCCGGAGCGCGGCCGCAAGCCAGTGCATGCCGGCACCCGCCGTCGGCGGCGATCCAGAAGTCGCCTTCCCGCAAAAGCCGCTGGGCTGCTGGCACATTCGGCAGGATTCCATTGGCGAAAATCACCGCGCGGTTCGTCGGCATAAAAAAACACCCTCCGTTGCGGAGGGTGACTGTTAGCCACGTTTTCCCTCCGCCGGCATTACCCGGAGCAGGTTCTGCGGGTCGAAGGTTGGGCGCCTTCCTCTCAGCCCGGATACGGGCTCCCCGTTGTTGTAGAAGTATTCTAACCGAGGATTGTAAAATCGTCAATATCCGTCCCCCCGCTCCTTCGGGGCGGAAAGAATTCCGGCGAGCATAAAACAAAATTTAACGGGCGGCAATTGCGATTGGATCCGCTATTGGCAATCAGCTCCCTCCTCCCTTCGCATTAATAAATCTCCTCAGCCTGCCCTTCATCCGCCCTCCCGTCGCTTTCCCTCGCCTTGTTCGGGATAGGCGCTCCGGGGCAGGTTCGGGCACCTTTTCCCACCCCGACAACAGCGGAAAAAAACGAAATTATTCGAAGCCACCTATCTTGAGAGATGGGCTGGGAGAAGAATGGGATGAGGGATAGGCTGAGGAGCTACAAAAAAGGAATGGGCGGATATGCCCTTCCCGGATCGCAGTCGCCCGGGAAAGCCGGGTCTCGGCCCGCCGGCATTTTTCCAAACCCTACTCGGATCAAAGGCAAGCGGAGTATTCGGCTTGCGGGAAAAACGTGGGTCCTGCGCGGATCTTAGATCGAATATTCGGGCGAACGGCGCGATCGGAGCTCCCTCCGTAGGCAGGCCGGGTGGGTGTGTCCGCCAGCCGCTACGCCTCGACCAGCTCCCAATCCGGCTCCACATCGGCGTTGAGCGAGGTGCGGTGTCCGGCTTGGAACCGGAAGTAGCCGGCGGCGGCGACCATCGCGGCGTTGTCGGTGCACAGTTCCAGCGGCGGTACCCGCACCGGGCAGGGCGCGGTTCGTTGCAGCGCTCCGCGCAAGGCCTGATTGGCCGACACTCCGCCGGCCACCAGGATTTCCTTCGCCGCGGTTTCGCGCGCGGCCTTGACGGTTTTTTGCGCCAGGACGTCGACCACCGCCGCTTGAAATGCCGCCGCCAAATTGGGTACCGGCAATCCCGGCGTGGGGGCGTCGACTCCGGCGGCGATATCGGGCTGAAGTCGCCGGACCTCGCGCAGAACGGCGGTTTTCAATCCGCTGAAGGAAAAATCCCACGAATCCTCCAGCCAAGCGCGCGGGAAGCGGATCGATTCCGGATCCCCGTCGCGCGCGGCCTCCTCGATCGCCGGTCCGCCCGGATACGGCAGACCGAGCAGCCGCGCGACCTTGTCGAACGCCTCGCCGGCCGCATCGTCCAAGGTTCCGCCCAATCGGCGGTATCGGCCGTGCCCCTCCATTACGTACAGATCGGAATGCCCGCCGGAGACGATTAGGCACAGTGCGGGGAAAAGGTCTTCCTCCTCGCGCCCCAGCCATAGGGAATGGATGTGGGCTTCCAGGTGGTGAATTCCGAGCAGCGGAAGATCCGCCGCCAGCGCCAGCCCCTTGGCGGCATTGACCCCCACCACCAGCGATCCAGCCAGACCCGGTCCGCGCGTGACCGCCACGGCGTCCAATTCCCCCACCGTCAGATGAGCCTCCTCGAGCGCCCGCCGGACGGCGGGCTCGATCGTCTCGACGTGGCTGCGCGAAGCCATCTCCGGAAACACTCCGCCGTAGCGGGCATGAAGTTCACTTTGCGAGAGGAGCACATTGGAGAGGATGCGCACGCCGTCCGCAACGACCGCGGCGCCGGTGTCGTCGCAGGAGGTTTCAATTCCGAGAATCCGCACTTCCGCTATGGGAACCTTGGACGGACTCATCGCTCCGCCTATCCCGGCCGCCGGCCGGTTTTCCGCTTGCCGGAAGCGGTCCGCGCCGCCCGGCGCGCGCGGCGGACGGGAGTCCGGATCCGGTCCGCGGCCCGGCCCTTCGGCCCCTTCCGCAACGGGAGAACAAGGTCCATCGGATACGGCGCGACCACTTCCACCGCGCCGTCCGGCCGGACCCAGACGGTATTCTCCAACCGCACGCCCATCTCCCGCTCCGGATAATACAAGCCCGGCTCGATGGTGAACACCGCCCCCTTCTCCACCACATCGCGGTTGGATTCGGCGTACAGGAAGGAGGGGGATTCGTGGACGTCCAACCCCACTCCATGGCCGACGGTGTGCACGTATCCACACTCCGTCTGAGGATCGGTGCGGATGGTCGGGTGGCCCATCGATTCGAACAGGTCGCAAACCGCAGGCTGGACCTGATTGGCCGGCACGCCCGCGCGAATCTTCCCTTCGGCGTCGGCATAGGCCTGGCGCACCTGTTCGTACAGCCGCTCCGCCTCCTCGGTTGCGAATCCCGGACACCACGTGCGGGTGACGTCGTAGAAGTAGCCGCCCCCCATTTCGCACGGGAACAGGTCGAAGACGATCGTCTTGCCGGCCTCGACCGGATCCGCGTCGGTCCCGGTCGAATGCGGTATCGCCGCATCCCGCCCCTGGGCGAAGATGAGTCCTTCGGGAGCCTCCGCGCCGCGCTCCGCCAGCCGGAGCCGAATGAACGCCTTCATCTTGCCGATCGTCAGCCGCTCCCCGTCGCGGCCGACCAGCGTGCTTCCCCTCGCCGAGTGCGACGCCAGGAACTCGGCCGCCTCGGCGATCACCGCCGTGGAGACCCTCCCGATCGAACGAACGCGTTCGATTTCCTCCGCGCTTTTGGTCGCCCGGGCGCGGAGAAGGATCGGATCGCCGCCTTCCCCGACCAAGCGGATGTCCGGCGCTTGCGAGGGGAGCTTCGCCAGCAGCGCATACGCTCCGGAAAGCTCGACGTTTCCGCCGACCGCCACCCGCCCGCTCACATCCAACTCGCGGAAGATCCGGGCCATGCGGATCGCCCCGGCCTTGGACGGATCGCCCCCGGCCTCCTTCAAGATTTCCCCGAGTCGGAAGTCGCCCAGGTTCCGGCAGCGCAGGCCGGTCCGGGCCGCTTCCTCCCGCTCCATCGGGTAATGGAACAGGACCGGCGGGTCCCCGCGTTTTTTGATCAGATCGGCGCGGGTGATGTTGGCCACTCCGGTGAAGTACACCATCGAAGGATTATGGTTGGCCGGCCCGGTTATCCACAGGGCATCCAGATCCCGTTCCTGCATCAGACGGTCCAGGTCTTGTTTCATAGGCCTCCGCGTATATTCCGGATAAAAAGCTGTTATGTACGGCTTCCCGGCTCGTTATCCTGACAGGAATTATAGCAGTGGAAGAAGGAGCCGTGGTCGATCTGATCGGCTTTTTTAGGTCGCTTCTATCCGCCATGAACAGCAACCATGGTATTATGAGGTCGCATAAAATCATGAGCGCTCAACAAAAGATCACCATCATCGAAGGTCCGCCGCCCGTGTTCGAAGATCCGGGTGCGGCATGGCCCGCCAGCCTGGGCGACAGCGTGCGCCCGTACCGGTCCGCCCTGACGCGGATGCGGACGTTCAACGGGCCGGCGCTGGTCGAACGGTGCTACCACGCCTGGAAAAAGCGCGAGCCGATCGTCCTGGAATTCCGGGCCCCCGACGGACGGGTCGCCCAAGCGCCGATCCAGGCCGCCCGCTACGTGTCCACCCAGGAAGGGCACCTGCTGATGCTGTGGGTCCGGTTGGATCCGGAAGAGGTCGAAACCGAGCGCGATGCCGGGGATTGAGAGGTGCGATGTACAACGGCAGCATAAACATCAAGGACATCGACGCCAGCCGATACCCGGAATTGCGCAAGTGGGTGGTTTCCAGCCTGGCCGGCCATAAAAAACCAAACGACATCATTTTCCAAATATGCCACCGCACCGGCTGGGATTGGAACTTATCCAAGCGGTTCGTCGAACAAGTCATCGACTTGGATCAGAAGGAAGTCCACCAGCGGAGGATGCCTTTGCTGGTGGCGCTCGGCATCCTGTTCCTGTCGATCGGGGCTTTCTCCTTTTATTCGGCCTGTATGGATCTTCTTCCGATTCTTGCTGCGCTGGAACCCCCGCTCGACGCCGAAAAGGTTGTGAACGCCGTGCTGATGGCGAACACAGCCCGCATTCTAATCATTAAACTCGTCTTCGGATTGGCAGGTGTCGTCGGCGGCGGCGTCGGGATCGCCAGCGCCGTTAAGTCCGCCGCCACCGGCGAGGGGGAAGACTTGATGAAGAGCGGGACGCAAAAATGAACCGCGGGAAAGCCTTCGCCATCCCGCGGTGACGGTACGCCTTACGATGCGTTTGTTCTCGGCGCGGACAAATCCGTCCGCGCCGTTCATTTTCTTCCGCCGGCTGATTCAGCAGTCCCTCGGCGGCGCATCATCCCGCCCGCGGAGACAATCCCGGCAACGCCAACCTTCACTCCCGGCCAAGAAACAGGCCGCGGCGGATTCGCCGCGGCCTTCTTTTCGCCGTCCGGATCACGGACTGCGGCGCTTAACCAGCAGATACGCCAGCAGCCCGGCGGCGTTCGCGACCAGGACAAACAGACCCCAGAGGACGGCGGCGCGGCCATCTCCGCGGGAACGCGCGTCGAGGAAGGTCCAGAACGGCAGTCCCAGCCAGAACAAAAAGAAACCCACCGTGCCGACGAGGGCGAGTGCAAGATCAAACGTCTTGGGCGTCGGATCCACCGCTTCGTAGGTGACCCCGACCAGAACCGCCGCCGTCCCATCCGGTCCGGGGATCGACCGCACTACGTGGCCGTAGACGTCGTTAAACTCGCTTTCGCGCCGCAAGGCCATCGCCAGGCGCAGTTCCAATTCCGTGAGCGGATCCAGTTGCCCGGGTTCGACCGCGAAGATCAGGTCCTCCTCGTACTGCGACAGATCGTAGACGTTGCTCTCCGGCCCGGCCGGCCCGTTTAGCGAAAGCCTGACATCGCCCTCCAGATCCACCATCCACACCCGGACGATGAATTCTTCCTGCTTAAGCCGCTCCATGGCCCGGGCAAGGTCGGCCGAATCCGCCGCCTGCACTTCGTCGGGAAGCATGGCTTCGAGCGCATTTTCCACCGCCTGCCGGCGCGCGTCCGCCGCCCCCCAATCCCGCCCGGAAGCGTTTACGCCTACGACAAGGAACATCCCGGCCACCATGCAGATAAAAGCCGCCAATCCGGTCACGGCCGCAATCAGGATCCAATTACGTTTCGGCATTGGAAACACCTCCTTGGAAATTCCGGATGACGATGAACGCGGCCACCGGCCCCAGCAGAAGGTTCGCGGCCGGGAGGACCAAAACCCAGGCGCGCAGGTCCGTCCGCCCCGCGGGAAGCAGGACCGCGCCGGCCAGAAGCAGGATGCCGGCCGCGGAACAAACCGCCGCCGCGAGCGGCAGATCATCCCGCGTCGGCGGGCGGGAACGTGCACGCGCCGCAAGCTGTGCGGCCAAATCGTCGGGGAGCGGCGGCGACTGCGGGGCGAGTGCGGAAGTGATGATCCGCTCAAGGTTTCGGTCCTCGATCGATTTCACGGGATCGCTTTCAGCCATGGCCCGCCTCCTTCAGTTGTCTCCGCAGCGCCTCCCGCGCCCTGGAAAGCATCGACTCCGTCGCCTTGTAGGTCCGGCCCATCCTCCGGGCAAGCGCCTCCACGGCCAGCCCATCCGCGTAGCGCGACACCAGAAGCCGCTGATATTCCCGCGGGAGATTGCCCAACGCTTCCACCACCCGCATCCGCAATTCGGCCCGCTCGACCCATTCTTCCGGGAGCGGCTCGCTTTCCAGCCGGTCCCAGATCCCCGCCGCCGGATCGTCCTCCCCGGGCGGGTCGGCCATCCGCCCGCGAAGACGCAGTTCGTCGGCCGCCTTCCGGCGCGCGATCGCGCACAGCCAGCCGAAGAAGGGCGATTCCCCGCGGAAGCGGCGGATCGACGATGCGGCCGCCAGGAGAGTCTCCTGGCGGATGTCCTCCGCCCAAGCGGATTCCCCTCCGGCGAGGTGGTAGGCGTATCGGAAGAGCGGGCCGCCGTACTGCGCGCACGCATCGGCCCAGGCTTCCGGGTCGCCCCGGCGCAAACGGTCGACCAGGACGGTGGCCGCTCCCGACGGATCTGCCATGCGGTTCCTTCCTATTCCTAAGTCGCGGATCTGGGAAGAATCCTTCGCGGATGCTTTCTCAGGATGACGCGGGGAATGCCGCGGTCCGCAGCCTTCGGTCCGGACGTTTTGCGGAGAGGGTTGAGAATTTTGTCATTCCGGCCCAACGAACTATCCAGGACATCCGTCATTCTTCGACGAAGGAGCCGCCGTGGACCGTTTTTTCTTGTAAAACCCTATTGGTATCGAAGGTCAAGACGACTTCCACCCGCTGAAAGCAGCGGCCGCTTCCCATGAGGACTTTCCGGCAGGTGTAAAATTCCGGATTTCCCGAATCGTCGTATTCGATGCTCAAATCGTTCGCCAGGTTGACTTGCGCGGTCAGGATCTCCCCGCAGCGTTTGCACTTTACCGCCAGCGGAAACATCCGCGGGCCTCCCCCGGAGAATGCTTTCATAAGCTTGTCGAAAAAAACCATCGGCATATCCTCCTAATAATGTAATCCCCTCCGGCAAGCGAGTTCGCTAGGACGGTAGGATTCTACTCCTCCATCGCCGGTTGGAGGGCGGGCGGCCCCCGGGATACGGTTTTGGCGATCCTGGCCGGAAGGGTGGAAACCGGTGTTCCTACCTTACAGGATCCGTCCGCCAGCCTCTGCGCCGCGGGGAAGGGCGCCGGCGGTCCCCTTGCTTACAAGCCTCCTCGTTGGGATAATCAGACCGTAAGGAGCCGGACTTGCCGAAACCCCGCACCGAATTCGTCTGCCAACAATGCGGATATTCCAGCCCGCGCGGCATGGGCCGCTGCCCCCGCTGCAACGCATGGAACGCCATGGTGGAGCAGATCCCGGCGGTCCCGGCCCCTGCTTCCGCCGCCGGGCCGGTCGTTTCCAAGCCCAAGCGTCTGCGCGAGGTCGAGGGCGGAGAGGAAAGCCGCCTGCCCCTTCCGATCGAGGAGTTTTCGCGCGTACTCGGCGGAGGGGTCGTCCCGGGATCGATCGTCCTGATCGGCGGCGATCCCGGAATCGGAAAATCCACCCTCCTCTTGCAGGCTTCGTGGAAACTCGCCGGTTCCTCGGGTCCGGTGCTGTACGTATCGGGCGAAGAATCCGAGCGCCAGATGAAGATGCGCGCCGTCCGGCTGGCCGGAGGCGCCGCCGACCGCCCGGCGGGAAAAGCCGGCCGCGCCGCCGCCGCGGAGGCTTATCCGGAATCGCTGTTCCTCGTCACCGAAACCCGCCTCGACGCCATTCTGCAGCACGTGCAGGATCTCGCTCCGCGGATTCTGATCATCGATTCGATCCAGACCGCTTACCTTCCGGAGTTGACCTCCTCCGCCGGTTCGGTCTCGCAGGTCCGAGAGTGCGCCTCCCGCCTGCAGGCGCTGGCGAAATCCTCCGGGATCGCGGTGTTCCTGATCGGCCACGTGACGAAGGAGGGCGTGCTGGCCGGGCCGCGGGTGCTCGAACACATCGTCGACACCGTCTTATACCTGGAGGGGGACCGGTTTCAAAGCTACCGGTTATTGCGGGCGGTGAAGAACCGCTTCGGGGCGGTTTCCGAAGTAGGGGTGTTCGAAATGCGCGGCGACGGGCTGGTGGAAGTTCCCAATCCCTCCGAGGCGTTTCTGGCCGAGCGCGCCGCCCAATCGCCCGGTTCGGCAATCGCCGTCGTCATGGAGGGAACCCGTCCATTGCTGTTGGAACTGCAGGGGCTGACCAGCCCCGCCGCCTACGGAACCCCGCGGCGGACGCCGAACGGTGTCGACCTCTACCGCCTGCTCCTGGTCTCGGCGGTGCTCACCCGCCGGGCGGGGGTGCGGGTGGCGGAAGAGGACGTCTTCCTGAACGTAATCGGCGGGTTGCGGGTGAGCGAACCCGCGGCCGATCTGGCCATGGCCGCGGCGATCGCCTCTTCGGTGAAGGACCGGCCGGTTGCCGCCGACGCGGTGTTGATCGGCGAGGTGGGATTGTCGGGCGAGTTGCGCGCCGTCAGCCAAACCCAGACCCGCCTTCGGGAAGCGACGGCGCTCGGATTCCGACGCGCAATCCTGCCGCGGACGGTCCGCCGCGGCGAACCGCCTCCGTCGGGGATTGACATTGTCGGTTGCCGTTCGCTGCGCGAAGCCTTGGAGGCGGCTTTGGTGGCGCCATGAACGACACCCGGACTCTGAAGAGAATCGCGCTTGCCGTGTGGGGGATCTGCCTGCTGTTGATTCTCGGAATGCTCGTCGTTTGGAGCGGATTGGCCGATTCCGCGGCGGCCGCACTCTTCCCTGCCCCGACCCTCGCGCCCGGCGCCCCGCCCACCCTCACCCGCACCCTCACTCCCACCGGCCCCTCCACGGCGACGGCTTCGCCGGCCGCGACCGCCACCGCGACCTTCACGCCCTCGATCACCCCGACCGTCACCGCCACGCTTCCACCGACGCCGATCCCGTTCGCCTCCGACCCGGCGGTGATCGGGTATTCCGTCGCCGGCCGGCCGATCGAAGCCTTCCGGTTCGGGACGGGGCCCGTCGAACGGCTGACCATCCACGGCATCCACGGCGGCGGCGAGTGGAACACCATCGCCCTGGCCGACCAGTTGATCCAGGAAATCACCGAGCATCCGGAGATGATTCCCGAGCAGGTGACCCTCTACATCGTCCGCTCCCTAAACCCGGACGGGGAGGCCCGCGCGCACGGACCCGAAGGACGCGCCAACGAAAACGGGGTGGATCTAAACCGGAACTGGGACGCCTATTGGCAGGAGAAATGGGACCTGTACGGCTGCTGGGTAGCGACGCCCGTCACCGGCGGCCCGTATCCGTTCTCCGAACCCGAAAGCATAGCCATGCGCGATTTCATCCTCGAGCACCATTTCGACGCGTTGATCAATTACCATAGCGCGGCGCTCGGCGTCTTCGCCGCCGGCCAGCCTCCGGATCCGGCGTCGGTCCGCCTGGCGAAGGCGATCGCCGCCGAATCCCCCTACCAATATCCGCCGATCGACACCGGCTGCAAGTACACCGGCAACCTCGTCGATTGGGCCGCCTTTCAGGGCATCGCCGCCGTGGACCTGGAATTGTTGAGTCACACCAATACGGATTTCGCGATCAACCTCAAGGTATTGGACATTTTGCTGAACTTCCGCTGACCCGCCGCTCCTCGCCCGTTCCGCTCCGCGCCGGCCGATGAAAAGCACTCGGCCGCGGAAATCCCGAGCGGAGTCGTCAACGCCCTCGGCGGCATCGGTCGATTCGACTCCTTTCCAACAAGCTCTACCCGCCGCACCGGATGGTTGCCTTTTTTCGCGCAGGGCTTCCTTCAGACGGCACGCTTCCTGGAAGAGCACCCCTGCGGACAGCCGATTCCGGTTGCGTCCGAGTCGCGTTTATCCGATAATCGGATCCGGCCCGAATGGTCCTCAAAAGCCGGACCCCCAACGCCATCCTCGTTCTCGGGAGCGGGATATGATTGTCTCCGTGTATAAGAAAATATTGGCGGACTGGATGGAAGTGCGCCAAGGCAAACCGGGATTGCGCTGGCGCGGCCAGCTCCTGAGCCTTTTCCTGCTCGGAGGCCTGCACGCCAGCCTGTTTTTGTTTTTGATCAACCTCTTTCTGTGGTTCAGGGATTCCGATCCGCGGCAAATGACCTTCGTCTTCGTCAACTTGATCGGGCTGGTGTCGATCAGCGGCATCTGGTGGATCAACCGCCGGGGATGGAACCGCGCGGCCTCGCTGGTCTTCGTCTGCCTATCCAGCCTCCTTCCCTTCCTAAGCCTGGCCGGAGCGGACTACGACCGGGTGCTGATTGTGGCGGCCGTGCCGATCGCCCTGGCATCCTTCCTGATTTCTCCCGCCGCCTCCTTTCTCGTCCTGGCGGTCCAATCCGGCCTGTACACGGCGAGTTATTTCCAAGCCGGCGCGGCCCAGGAATTTAATTATTTTTCCCTGCTCGTGATGGGGCTGATCGCGTTCATTTCCTGGGTCTGCGCCACATGGTTCGAATCCACCCTCTCGCAATCGCGCCTCTTCCAAACCCGGCTGCAGATGATCACCGAAAACATGCTCGATGTGATCGGCCACGCCGACACCCACAGCATCCTCCTGTACGCCAGCCCTTCGGTGAAAAAAATATTCGGCTGGGAGCCGAAGGAGCTGGAAGGCCGGTCGGTCTTGGAATGCATCCATCCCGAGGAATCCGAACGGGTCCTCCGACAGGTCCAAGGGGCCGTGGCGAACCTCCTGCCCACCATCCGGCAGGAATTCCGCATCCGCTGCGCCGACGGGGAATTCAAGTGGGCCGAATCGGAAACCCGCCTGATGTACGATCCGTCCGGGACCTTTGAAGGCATCATTTTCGGAATCCGCGACATCACCGGACGGCGGCAGGCGGAGGAAGCCTTTAACCGCGAGCACGTTCTGCTCCGGACGGTGATCGACAACCTGCCGGTGGCCGTCTTTGCCCAGGATGCGCATTCCCACAAAATCCTTTCCAACCGGATGGACGAAGAGATGATGGGCCCGCTCCATGCCGCGCACGGGCCGGGGTCCGCCGACGCCGAATCCACCGCGGACCGGTTTCGGGAATTCGACCGGCGGGTTGTGGTATCCGGGGAAACCTTTCTGGACCAGGAGATGAAAATTTCCGACACCAAAGGGAATCCCCGGACCCTCCTCACCTCCCGGGTCCCCCTGCGCGATGCGGACGACGGCATCATCGGCCTGGTGGGGATCGGGATGGACATCACCCGGCTGAAACGGGTCGAGGAGGAGCTCTCCCAGGAACGCGCCTTTCTCCGGGCGGTGATCGACTCTTCCCCCAATCTGGTATGCGTCCAGAAATCCGACGGGACTTTCGCGTTGGTCAACCAAGCCCTGGCAGACATTTACGGGTCCACCCCCGAAGCGATGGCCGGCAAAGAGGACGCCGAATGCGGACACCCGCCGGAAGACGTGCGCCGGATTCTGAGAGCCAACGGCGTGGTCCTCTCCAGCCAAAGACCGCAGCTGTTACCGGAGGAGAAAATCACCTTCGCCGAGGGGCGCGAGCGCTGGTTCAGCATCAACAAAATCCCGCTGCGGGAGGAGACCGGCCGCAGCGACAAGGTGCTGTGCCTCGCCACCGACATCACCGAACGGAAGAAGGCGGAGGAGGAGATCCGGCGGTTGAACGCGGAGTTGGAGCGCCGGGTGGCCGAACGGACCGCTCAGCTGGAAGCCGCGAACAAGGAGCTGGAAGCCTTCGGATACTCCGTCTCGCACGATTTGCGCGCCCCCCTGCGGAGCATCGACGGTTTCAGCCAGGCCCTGGAAGAGGATTACGGCGCGGTCCTGGACGATCCGGGGAAGGATTTTCTGCAGCGGATTCGCGCCGCCAGCCGGCGCATGGGTTTGCTGATCGACGACCTGCTGGTCCTTTCACGCCTGACCCGCGGCGAAATCAACCGCAGGAAGGTGGATCTCTCGGCCGTCGCCGGCAGGATCCTGGAAGAATTGCGGCGCAACGATCCTGACCGGAATGTAGAATCGGAGGTCGCGAAGGGTTTATCCGTCCTCGGCGACGAACGACTCCTGTCGGCGGTCCTGGAAAACTTGTTGGGAAACGCGTGGAAATTCACCTCCCGGCGGAAAAAGGCGAAGATCCTATTCGGCGCCTGCGCCACCCCGGAAGGGGAAACCGCGTTCTTCGTCAAAGACAATGGGGCCGGGTTCAGCATGGAGCACGTCGGAAAATTGTTCCAGGCCTTCCAACGACTGCATACGGTTAAGGAATTTCCGGGGAACGGAATCGGGTTGGCGACGGTGCAGCGGATCATCCATCGCCACGGGGGCAGGGTTTGGGCGGAGGGCGCCGTGGAAAACGGCGCCACGTTCTTTTTCACCCTGCCAGCCCCATAACGGGATGTGGACCAAGCCCGTCAGGCAAAGCGTTTTTCCATCAACCAAGCGGGCTCGACGACTTCCCGAAGCACCCCCTCATGATCGTTGTAGAACCAATGACCGGGATCTTCGGCGATGACCCGGTAGCCGTGCCGTTCGTAGAGGGTGCGCGCGCGCAAATTTTCTTTTTCCACGCCGATCGACGCCGCGTCCATCCCCCGCCGCCGCAATTCGTCCTCCGCCGACCGGATCAGGCGCGACCCCAACCCCCTTCCGCGGAAATCCGGCTTGATCCTCAGCGCGTACAGGTAGCCCCGGTGGCGGCCGTCGGCATATCGGGAGTCGCTGCTGTTCCATTGGATGAACACCTGCCCGACCAGCTCCCGGGTCGTCCGGCATTCCATCACTAAGAGCAGACGCGATCCGTTGCGCATATCGTCGTAAGCCTGGCGGAACAGCCGCCGGAAATGGGTGAACACGCCGTCCCATTCCAACGCCGGAAGGTCCCGCTCCACCAACAAGCGGATGATGAATTCCTCGCCCGCGCGGACGGCGTCGGCCGCGACCGCTCCGGCGCTCAACCCGGCTTCCTCCGGCCGTTCGTTTCATCGGCCAAGGAAGCGGATATCAGCTCCGAAAGCATCCGCGCCTCCTCTTCCGCCGTGGAAATGAGGCCGTCGAGTCGCGCGCAACGGAGTTGATGCAGGACCTCCCGATACCGTGGGCCCGGCGGCAATCCGCGCGCGCGGAGGACCGTACCGTCGGTCGCGGTCTGCACAAACCGCCACTCCGACAGGTAGCGATCCAGCCATCCGCGAACCGGCTCGGCGGCCAGCAAATACGCCCCCACCAACGCCGGTTCGGAGACGTCTTCCAGCAAATCACAGATGCGGCTCGGGGCGGCATCCGCCGCCGTCGCGGAGAGACGGTCCAACACCCGGCGCGCGCACCGAATCCGGGTGGCCTCGCGCTTGGGAAGGTTCAGGCGGTCGAGGATTCCATCCAGGTCGGAGTCCGGATGCCCGACCAGCCAGGCATGCATCGGAGGAAAAACCCCCCGACCGCCGTCCGCCAGCCGCCAGCGCGGATCCGGCGAAAAGGCGCGGGCTCGGCGCACATGCTCGGCGTGGGCCGGATTCCAAGACAATCCGGGGTGGATCCGTCCGAGCACATCCAACTCCTGCAGGCGCCGCAGGGCATCCCCAGGCGACGGCTCTTCAAAGATCGCCTCGAACTCGTGGCGGATGCGGTCGCCGCTGACGCGGTGGAGCAGGGGCAGGGCGCGGTCGATCAGATCCCGAGTCCGGGGTTCGATTTGGAATCCCAGCCGCTGTTCGAGGCGCACAGCCCGCAGGATGCGGGTCGGATCGTCGACGAAGGAAATCGAATGCAGGACCCGAATGCGCTTTTCCTCCAGATCGCGCAGCCCGCCCCAGAAGTCGTTGATCTCTCCGAAATGAGCGGCGTTGAGCGAAAGCGAAAGGGTGTTAATGGTGAAATCCCGCCGGTGAAGATCCAGCTTGAGGTTGCCGCGCTCGACTTCGGGAAGCGCCGAAGGATGCGGATAAAATTCCGCGCGCGCCGAAACCAGATCCAACGATTCCGGAAGCCGGGATGCCGCGTCCGCGGAGAGGGACAGTTTGCCGAGGTCGGCACCGCGCAGCAGCCATTTGGCCGTCCCGAAGCGGTCGTGGCTGCGCACCCGTCCGCCGTACTGCCTCGCCACGGAGCGGACAAGTGCGATCGCATCGCCTTCCACCACCAGGTCGAGGTCGTAGGAGGGGGTGTTCAGCACCAAATCGCGGACCACGCCGCCCACCAGATACAGCGGAATCCGCTGTCGATCCGCGACGGATGACACGGCGCGCAACAGGGCCATCCGCGCCGGCGGAAACTCTCGTTCCAACCGGTCCCGCAGGTTCAACCGGGCCGCGGCGCTGCCTTTCTGTCCGGGCGCGAGGGCTTTGATCAGGTCTGTGCGCGTGACGATCCCCACCACGGCGTCGCCTTCGGGCGAGAGGACGGGAATCTGCCCCCACCCTTGCTCCACCATCAGGCGCTGGAGGTGGGTGATCGAATCCGAAGGCCGGACGAAAACATTGCCGCCTTCCATCACGTGCTCGACATGGGCGCGCTTCATCCCATGGGCGAGCGCTCGGTCGACCGCCCGCCGCGTGAGCAGGCCGACCACCCTGCCTTCCCGCACCACCGGAAAGCCCTCGTACCCGTAGCGCGCCATCCGCTCGGAAGCCTCGGCCACGGTCAGATCGGATTCCACAACTTGGGGGCGCGGGGAATAGATCTGCGCCACCTGCAAGGGCGGAACGATCGAGGTCGGGAGCAGATCCGTCAACTCCCGGTACACTTCCTCGAGAGTCCGCCCGCGGATCATCGCCGCCGCGGCGCGGTCGTGCCCCCCTCCGCCGAAGTGCGTGGAAATTTTGGAAACGTCGATCGAATCTGCGGTGGAACGCGCCACCAGCTGGACATGCGAGCCCAAGTCCACCAGCACGAACAATCCGTCGGGATGGAACAGGTCGCGGAGTTTGTGGGCCAGGGTGGAGATTTCCTCGACGTCCGCCGGAGCGTCGGCCCGGGCCAGAAGGATCCTCCGGCCCTGGACGATCCGGGTTTCCGCGCTTTCCAGCAGACGGTCGTAAAGCCGGCGCTGCGGCGCGGAAAGCGGGTGGTTGAGAAATCCGGCGGCCAGCGAGAGGTTTGCCTCTTGCTCCAGCAGCCAGGCGGCGGCCCGGACGTCGCGCGGAGTGGTCCCGGCATAGGAGAGTGAGCCGGTGTCCTCGTAGATCCCGAGCAGGAGCAGGGTGGCTTGTTCCGACGAAACCGGCTGGCCGACGGCCTGCAGGGATTCGACCAGCATCGTTGTGGTGGCGCCGACGGATTCCACAGCCGCGGTCCAACCCTTCGGCAGGGATGTGCGCTCCGGGTGGTGGTCTACGATGTGGACCCGGGTGTGCTCTCCGACGCCGCGGATTGTCGGCATCGACTGCGTATCGACCAGCGTCACCCTTTCGACCCGCTCCTTCGGAAGGTCGTCCGGGGATTCGAGCGGCAACTCCTCGCCGTACAGGGCGAGGAACGCGTGGACGTTCCGGTTCGTGCGGTTCGGGATCACCGCGTGCGAATCCGGCTCCAACAGGCGCGCCGCAAGAAGGGCGGCCAGCGCGTCAAAATCGGCCTGATCGTGAGTGAGGATTAAATGCATTTTTGCGTCCGGTTCGATTATACTTCCGGGAGGAAGCCGCGAGGCCGCCGCCATGAATGCTCCGTTTCCCCCCGAGGAATTCTGGATCCGCCTGCTTTCGGAAGATCCGGACCTCATTTGCGCCGCGTGGAAATTGCTGAATCCGGAAGAACGGCGGATCGTCGGCGCGCATTTGCAGGCCATGACGATGGAAGAAGGATGGCAAGCGGGCCAGCGCCGATCCGCCCGCGCGGCGCTGCGGGTTATCTCGAGGTGTCGGGAGGTGTAAACTCCGCCGCCGCCAAGCCGCTTGGTGAAGACCGATGCCGATCGAAATCATCCGCGATGTGGGAACTTGGGAAGCCATATCTGAGGAATGGAACCGCCTGCTGTCCGCCAGCGCGGCCGCCTATCCTTTCCTTCGCTGCGAATACCTCCGCGCCTGGTGGGATCATCTCGGCGCCGGCGAGTGGCCGGCGGCCGAGTTGCGCATTGCCGTCTGGCGCGAAGACGGCTCTTTGGCCGGCGTCGCGCCGCTCTTTCGGACCACCTGCGACGGCGAACACCGCCTGCTTTTTATCGGGAGCGCAGAGATATCCGACTATTTGGATCTGGTCGCCGCGCCGGACCGTCTGCCTTCGTTTTGCGCGGCGCTCTTCGAATCGCTTGCGGCTTTTCCGGCATCGGAGTTCGCCGCGCTCGACTTGTTCAACCTGCACGCTTCTTCCCCCACCATCCCGCTCCTGGAGGCGGAAGCCGAACGCCGCGGGTGGGGATTATCTAGAGAATTTCTGCAAGTGTGCCCGGCAATCGCTTTGCCCCGTTCGTGGGAGGATTACCTTGCCTCGCTGGATAAAAAGACGCGCCACGAAATCCGCCGCAAACTGCGGCGGGCCGAAGGCGGCGAGGGCGGCTTAACACTGCACCTGCGCGGATCGGAGGCTTCGGAGGAATTCCTCCGCCTGATGGCCTGCGACGGAGCCAAAGCGCGGTTCCTCACCCCGTCGATGCGCGCCCAATTCCGGTCGATCGCGGACGCCGCCCAGAAGGCTGAAATGCTGCAACTGGCGTTTCTGGAAATGGACAACGCCAACATCGCCGCGTTCTTTAACTTCACCTTCGGGAATCGGATCTGGGTCTACAACTCCGGCATGGATCCAAAATACGCGGCGCTCTCCCCGGGGTGGGTGCTGCTGGCGCTGCTGATCCGTAAAGCGATCGAGGACGGATTCCAAGCTTTCGATTTCATGCGCGGCGATGAGCCGTACAAGTTCCAATGGGGCGGTCGCGGAGAAAAGATTTTCCGGTTGAAGATCCGGCGGACTTGAAAAGCGTTTCCCGAAACCCGGATAGTAAAAAAAAGTCTCCTTTCCCTCCTTTTCTCCCTCCCGTCGCGTTCCCTCGCGTTCCCTCGCTTCGCTCGGGACAGGCGCTCTGAAAAGGCGCTCGGAACAAGCGCTCTGAACGGGAACTCCGGGATAGGTTCGGGTGCTTTTCCCGAAATTGTCCCGGGACCGGCTCCTCAGCCCAATCACTGCCGAAAAAAGATAGGCATTTCGAGACTGACACCCTTGAGAGTTGCGCTAGAAATGCGTATACCAAAACCGAACCTTGCGAGGATCGTTTGAAGAGGAAAATAATTTTATCCGGCTTATTTAAAATACCTTCATCAGAGTGAGCAGACGCAAATAACAACAATTATTGCTATTGTTTATCTATTTTATCTTATATCTGTGGATAACTAACATAAAACTGTGGAAGAAATGGGAAAAACCTGGCGTTTATGAAAAAAAAAGAACGGGCGGTGTGGAGAAAGGATCAATGAAATAAGAAAAAAACAGCGGATATTCAATGAAGTCTGCAGGTTATTTTGCCGAGAGCAGGGATAAGGATGCAGCCCATAAGGCGGCTGTAACCATGAAGGATACCGCCCAAAATGTATACGCTGGAGGGCGCTGTCCTTTACGCCAAGCCCACCAGCCCAGCACCGCGTTGATCAACCAGATCGCCCCGCCCGCAAGTGGGAGTAATAGCAGCCTTCCAGGATCTCCCAAGCTGGTTGGAATTCCGGATGCGTCAAACCGGAACGGCTGGTCCGCCGGCAAGCCGGGTTGGATGGCCGTCAGAAACGCCCCCAAGGCGATTCCGCCCGCCAAGCTTGGCCCGAGCAGGCCGACGGCCGGCGGATCCCTAAGGATTTCTGCGAAAACCGGTTTTGGTTTTGCGGATTCCGGCTCGATCTTTTCCAATCCCCCTTGTGCCGATAAATCGGTGATGCACCGCGCAAATTCAACCGATGAGGCGGGCGAAACCGCCAGATACCGGCGTTTGGTGACCAACAACAACAACGGCCGGCCGCGGTCGGTGGCCATCCATTCCATCACTTCCCCGTCCGGAATGTCCACCTGACCGTGCCACATATCCAGCCATCCCGGAGCGGCGCGGCGGACGGTATCCGGGATCTTGCTCCCGGAGCGGATCTCCTCGATCTCCTCGATCGGCAGGACTTCCCGCCTTGACCCAAACCGCAGGATCAATGCGCCGGCGGGCGTGGTTTCATAACCCGCGCGCAACAGGAAATAAAACCGATACAGAATCGGAGGCAGCAGGCAAACGCCGATCGCCGCTCCGATAAGCGCCGCCGCGCCGATCGGGTCCGGAGAAAAGCGGATCAGGCGCCAGACGGAGACACCCGCTACGGCGAACAGCACGACTGCCGCAGCGGCGTGCAGGAGGAGCAGACGGTTACGGACAACGGGGAAACGCATCCTCAGCCCAGAAGAAGGGTGTCCCCGATCCTCCGCAAGCGGTTCTCGGCGGTCGATCGGGGAAAATATCGTCGTATGCCGTATCCGCCGAGCGGATCAGACGGCTGGGATCAGCCGCCTGCGCCCTGCGGGTAGATGGGTACATTCCAGGCGCGGAATTTCGGCTCCATGCCGCGGACGATCCGGAAGTATAGATCCCGGAGTTTGGTCACAAACGGGCCCATTTTGCCGTCGGCGATCAAGCGTTTGTCCACGCGCGAAATGGCGCAGATCTGGACGCCGGTTCCGCAGAAAAACGCCTCCTCGGCCAGATAGACCTCGGTCCGGTCGATCGGACGCTCGACGACGGCCATTCCCAGCTCTTCGCGCGCCAACTGGATCACCGTCCGGCGAGTGATGCCTTCCAGGATGTTTTCGGTGACCGGCGGAGTGACCAACATGCCGCCCTTGACCATGAAGAAATTCTCCGCACTGCCTTCGGAAATGTGCCCGTTCGGATTCAGGACGATCGCTTCGTCGTATCCGCCGCGCATTGCGTCGGTTTTGATGAAGGCGGAGTTTACATAAGAACCGATGATCTTCCCGCGGGCGGGGATGGCGTTGTCGTCTACCCGCCGCCAGGAGGAAAAGGTCACCGAAGACCCCTCCTCGCTCTCGATGTAGCGGCCCATCGGGACCGAGACGATCGAAATATCCGCATGCAGATCGTGCAGCCGAACGCCGACCACTTCGTCGGGGACGATCGCCAGCGGGCGGACGTATGTGTCTTCGCTGCGTTTTTCCAGGCGCAGGAGTTCGACCACCACCTCGGTCAACTGTTCGGGAGTATGCGGCAGCTCCATGCACAGCAGGCGGGTGGAATCCAGAAACCGTCGGAAGTGATCCGTCGGACGGAACAGGTAAAGCTGCTCATCCCTCTCGTTCCAATATGCCCGCAGGCCTCCGAACACGCCGGTGCCGTAGTTCAGCGTGTGCGTCAAGACGCCGACTTTCGCCTGTTCGTACGGCACGATCTTTCCTTTAAAAAAAGCGAACTTGGGCAGAGTCATGCGATCCTCTCCTCCGGGCAGCGGATCCGGGAATCATCCCGGCCGACCCCATTATATCCCCGCCTTGACGTACGTATCGGCGCGGTCTACACTAACCCCTAACAGGCGCCCCGTCTGCCCGCAAGGCGCGTTGGCTACGGGCGGGCGGGGTTTTTCAAACCGCCGGCCGCGAAGGAGCCTCCGCCCGAAAAGCCGATGACGCCCGCATCCGTTTCCCTCAGCCGACGCGCGGGAAAAAACCTTTCCGCTTTGGGAATTCTACTTTTCTCGGCCTCCTGCGCCCTAATCGGGCGAAGCGAAAAACGCGCACGGATGGCCACCGCCCTTCCCAGCCCGACCGCCACGCCGCTGGCGGCGCCCTATCGGCCGACCGAATCCCCGCCCGCGCCGTTCGCCGACACCGCTACGCTGAAATCCGTGCTTCCCTGCTCCGACCGCAAGGGAACGTTGCAGCCTGAAAGCATTTCCAGTTCGATCACCGGGACGACGGTGATGTTCTATATTTACCTTCCGCCCTGCTACGAATCCGATCCGCAAGCGCGTTATCCGGCGCTGTTCCTCTTCCACGGTCTGGGTCGTTCGCCGGATCAATGGCACGATTTAGGATTGGAAGCCACCCTGGACCACCTGATCGTCTCCGGGCAAATTCCCCCGCTGGTGATTGTCCTTCCCCATATCCCCGGGGAGGATTCGAACGACGCCGTGTTCCTCGCCGACCTGCTTCCGGCAGTGGAAGCAAAATTCCGCATCCGCGCGGATCGCAGACACCGCGCCGTCGGAGGCGTATCCCGCGGAGCCGCGTGGGCTCTGCGCCTTGCGCTCCGGCGGGCGGATTTATTCGGCGCGGCGGGCGCTCACAGCATTTCCCCCGGTCCGACCGCCCTGGCGGACATCTACCTTTGGGCGGAAGCCGTGCCGGAAAGCCTATGGCCGCGCCTGCGGTTTGACGCCGGATACTCGGATCCGCAACTTCCGCAGATGCAGGCGATCTTGCAGGTTCTGGATTTGTTGAACCGGCCCTACGAACGAGTAGTCCCCCCCGGCGACCACAGCGACGGATATTGGGGCGAGCACCTCGGAGAGTACCTGGTGTGGTACAGCGCCGGATGGATTAACGAAAACGCGCCCGCGTAGCTTCGGCGGGCGCGTCGGTTATTCTCCCGAACTGCTATTTTTCCTTTTTCTTCTCCGGCCGATTCTTCATAACCGCGTACGCGATCACCGCGGCCCCGGTGCCGAGCATGAGCATTCCCGCCGTGCCGATTCCGGCATGGTCGATCACGGCGACAAAGGAGCCAAGCAACCCGAGGAAAATGGCGATCTTGAGCTGCCACTCCCTGGCCGCATCCAGGAACACCGAAGCGGTCAGCCAGCCGACGGCAACGCCGAACACCAGCCCGCCGAGCGGCCGGAGCAAGCTTCCAAATAACTCGCACAGCGGATTCCACGTGTCGGTGAGAAATTCAGCCATGAGTCCCTCCCGCAATGAGATTCCCGTTGGTCAACAGGTGCCTTGGAGTCTAAACCCAAACCAGTACGAGCGCAAGCCGGGTGGTACCTACGGACAAGAATGGACCCCTCGGCTTCAGGAAACGGAAGCCTTGTTCGATCCGATTAACCCGCCGGTTTTTTTGAGCCGCAGCTTTTTCCGTCCCCCTGGAATTACTTGACAGAGCTCAAATCTAGTATACAATTAGTTCAGTGATACAATTGATACAAGAGGTGCGGCCGTGCAGCTCCGATTGGATTTTCACGAAAAGGAGCCGATCTACTTGCAGATCGTCGAGCAAGTGAAGAGCATGGTAGCTTCCGGAGTGCTCGCCCCCGGCAGCCAGCTGCCCACGGTCCGTGAAGTGGCGGCCGAACTGTGCATTAATTTCAACACCGCCGCGCGCGCCTACCGCCTGCTGCATGAAGAAGGGATCATTTCCACACAGCAAGGCCGCGGAACGTACGTCCTGGAACCCCCATCTCCGTCGGAGGGCCGGCGGATGAAACGGGAACGGCTGCAGGCGATGGTTCACGGCTGGCTGGAGGAGGCAAAACGGTTGGGCTTTTCCCCCGACGAGGTGGAAAAAGCCTGGCAGGAAGGATTCCACCGCTGGCGGCGGTCCTGAGTGCGGTTCCGGCTTTCTGGATCCCTAGGGGTTAATGAACGGAGGTTAACAAATGTCCGGCGAATCCATTCGAAGTGAAAGAAACCGCGGGAAGGATCCGGCCGCAGCGCATGCGGTCAGCCCGCTCGGCCTTTCTCTTTTCTTCCTGTTTCTTATCTTGTCGGTCCTCCTGGCCGTCGCGTTGGATGCCTTCACCGCCGCGACGGATGAGATCATTGCGTTGTCGATGGTTCCGCCTGTTCTGCCGGGCCTCTATTTCATGGCCGCGCTCAAGATGGCCAATCAATGGGAAAAGGCGGTGGTGCTGCGTTTGGGGAAATTCCGCGGATTGCGCGGTCCGGGCCTTTTCTGGATTATCCCGGTCGTGGATTCCATCGCCGCCTGGATCGACCACCGCGTGATGGTCACGCCGTTCAATGCCGAAAAGACCCTCACCAAGGACACCGTCCCGGTGGATGTGGACGCGGTTCTCTTTTGGATGGTTTGGGATGCCCAGAAGGCCGCACTTGAGGTGGAGAACTACCGCGTCGCCATCACCTGGGCCGCCCAGACCGCCCTGCGCGAGATCATCGGCCAGATGACCCTGGCCGACATCCTTGTCGGCCGCGCCAAAATGGACGCCGAACTGCAGAAGATCATCGACGAACGCACTACCCCGTGGGGCGTGACCGTGCAGTCGGTGGAGATCCGCGACATCGTCATCCCGCAGGACCTGGAGGACGCGATGAGCCGCCAGGCGCAGGCGGAGCGCGAACGCCAGGCGCGGGTTATCCTCGGCGAATCCGAACGCCAGATCGCCGGTTCCTTCGCCGAAGCCTCGCGCGCCTACCACGGCAACCCAACCGCGCTGCACCTGCGGGCGATGAACATGCTCTTCGAAGGACTCAAGGAAAAGGGCGCGCTGGTTATCGTCCCTTCGGGCGCGGTGGAAACCATGAATTTAGGGGGGATGGCGGGGCTCGTCTCGTTGGAGAACCAGGTCAACAAAAAGGATTAACCGATGGCCGGATCCGAATATCCCCTCTGGGAATACCGCGTCGAGGATTTCGGCGGGGTGATCAGGAGCGAGCCCAAGCGCGAGGAGTTTGAGGCGCTCTTGAACGCCTGGGGCGAAGAAGGCTGGGAGATCGTCAGCGGGTTCTATCACACGGGAACCACCCGCCTGCGGATCATCGCCAAGCGTCCGTTGACCGCGTCCGTACGCCGGAGGCGCAGTATACCCGGTTTGGACGCCCAGCTCGGCTGAGGCCCCCCCCCGCTTCTCAACAGAGATTCCGCGCGCCTGAGCCGGCCATCGATTCCGGGTAAAAGGGAGTCTTGATATGGACGGGATTTTTATCGCGCACGCCGCCAACGGCATCTTGATGATCGCCCTGCCCGTCGGGTTGGCGATCTTCCTGACCCGCCGGTGGAAGCTGGGGTGGCGACTGTGGTTGATCGGCGCCGCGACGTTCATCCTTTCCCAGGTCGGCCACATCCCGTTCAACCTCTTCATGGGCGCGCTCCTCAATCGGACTCCGCTTGCCCAGCTTCCTCCCGCCGGGCAGCTGCTTTTCAACGCCGCGTTCCTCGGATTAAGCGCCGGATTATTCGAGGAACTCTTCCGCTACGGGATGTACCGCTGGTGGGCCACCGATGCCCGCTCGTGGCGGACGGGGGTATTGACCGGCGCCGGCCACGGCGGCGCGGAAGCGATCTTGCTCGGATTCTTCGTCCTGCTGGAATTGCTCCAGCTTGCGGCGCTGCGCGGGGCGGATCTTGCGGCGCTCGTCCCGGCCGACCAGCTGGCGGCCGCCCAGGAGCAGGTCGGGGCCTACTGGTCGATGACCTGGTACGATTCCCTGCTCGGCGCACTCGAGCGCGCACTCACCATTCCGGTGCAGATCGCCCTCGCCGTGATCGTGCTGCAGTGCTTCGTTCGGGGCCAACACCGTTGGCTCTGGCTGGCGGTCGGGTTCCATGCGGTCATCGACGCCTCGGCCGTATTGGCGATTCGGCATTTCGGGGTCTACGGCACTGAGGCCATGGTCGCGGGGTATTGCGCACTTTCCATCGGCATTCTTTACCTGCTGCGCCGGCCCGAGCCTCCGGATCAGGAACCCCGTCCGACTCCTCCCGCCGCCGCGTTCACCCCGCGGCCCGTGGAAGAAACGCCCCAAAAGCTCGACGATACGAGGTTTTCATAAATGCCGATAATCCGCGCCGACAACGTCACCAAGCAGTTCGGAAAGGTTCTGGCGGTGGATTCCCTCAGCCTGGACGTGCGCGAGGGCGAGGTGTTCGGTTTTCTGGGCCCGAACGGAGCCGGGAAGACGACCACCGTCCGAATGTTGACCAGCCTGATCGGGATCACCCGCGGATCGGCCTCCGTCGCCGGCCTCACGGTGGGCCGTCAGGATACCGAAATCCGCCGCACGGTCGGCGTGCTGACCGAAACGCCGGGGATGTACGATAACCTCTCGGCGGAAAACAACCTGCGGATTTTCGCCGAATTGCACGAAGTCAAGGACGTCCGCGGACAGGTGGAAAAATATTTAAAAATGCTCGGCCTGTGGGACCGCCGCCTGGATGCGGCCGGCACCTTCTCCAAGGGGATGCGCCAGAAACTGGCGATCGCGCGGGCGCTCTTGCACGAACCGCGGGTCGTGTTCCTCGACGAGCCGACGGCCGGACTCGATCCGGAAGCCTCGGTCCTAGTCCGCGAGTTCATCGCCGGTTTGCGGCAGGAAGGCCGCACGATCTTCCTTTGCACCCACAACCTGGACGAAGCCGATCGGCTGTGCGACCGGATCGGCGTTTTTAAAACGCGTCTGCTGGTGGTGGACACGCCGGCCAACTTGCGCAAATCGGTGTTCGGGAGGAAAGTCGTCGTTCATCTGCGGACGGCGGACGCCAAGTTCCTCGACGAGGTGCACAGACTGCCTTTCATCCGGGACGCGAAAATCATCGAGAACAAACTGGTGATTGCCCTGGACGATCCCGAAACGCACAATCCCGAAATCCTCCACCGCCTGATCGGCGCCGGGGCGGAGGTGGTGTTCGTCGGCGAATTGCGGCACACGCTGGAGGACGTCTACCTCCAGCTGGTCAAGAACGCTTGAGGTGGGCATGCAAAAGATCCGCACCATCATCCGAAAAGAGTGGCTGGAGGTTTTCCAGAACCGGCTGGTGATCTTCTCGGTGGCATTTCTCCCCCTGCTGATGGCCGCCCTCCCACTGGGCATTCTGTTTTCCATGAAAGACGCGGGCGCCGCCTCCGCCGGAACGTTGTCCTCGGAGACGATCCCGCGGGAGATGGCCGCCTTGTGCCCGAGTTCGCTGGAGCCCGGCGACTGCCTGAAGGTGTACATGATGAACGCCTTCATGGTCCTGTTCATGATCATCCCGGTCGTCATCCCCGGCGCGATCGCCGGCTACTCGGTCGTCGGCGAAAAAACCACCCGCTCGCTCGAACCGCTCCTGGCGACGCCGATCACCACCTTTGAACTGCTGATCGGCAAGTGCCTGGCGGCGGTCATCCCGGCGGTGGCGGCCACCTTCGGTGCGTTCGGCATCTTCGCGCTCGGCGCGGCGATCATCCTGGCCAATCCGGCGCTTGTGACGGTGCTCCTGGATCTGCGCTGGCTGCTGGCGGTCTTCGTCCTCGGCCCGCTCCTGGCGTTCCTGGCGGTGACCTTCGCCCTGATGGTCTCCTCGCGTGTCAACGATCCGCGCGTCGCCGAGCAGATCTCGGCGGTCGTCATCATCCCGGTCATGGCGGGCTTCCTGGGCCAGCTTTCCGGCCTGTTCGTCCTTAATCGGGAGATCATCGTCTTCGCGGCGTTGATCTTCCTGGCCTTGGACGGGCTAATGTTTTACTTGGCGACAAAGGTGTTTCAGCGCGAATCGATCCTCACCCGGTGGAGATGAAAAAATGATCCAAAGAATTCGGATTGCGTTGTTCCTGGCCGTCCTGGCCGTTGGCTTATCCGCCTTCCCCGTCCTGGCGCAGGAGGAAACGCTCACCATGAGTCTTTCGCGGGATTGGGGCTACGGCGGTTTCGGTGGCGACATCCAGGGAACCTTTTCCTTCCACGTGCGCGGACCCGACAATCTCGTCCGGGTGGAGTTTTTCATCGACGAATTGCTGGTCGGCGAGGATGCAACCGCGCCGTTCAGCCTGCAATTCGTGACCGACAGCTATCCGGATGGCCCGCATGAGCTGTATGCGATCGGGCACACCGACGACGGAAAGACGCTGCGCTCGAATTCCGCCTTCCCGACCTTCGTCCCGGCTTCGGAGGCGGGCGATGCGCTGGTGAAAATCCTGATTCCGACCTTTGCGGTGATTTTCGGCGCGATCGCGGTTTCAGCCGTCATCCCCCTGCTGACCGGACGCAAATCCGCTCCCCTCCCGGCCGGCACTCGGCGCACCTACACCTTCGGCGGCGGCATCTGCCCGAAGTGCAAACGTCCGTTCCCGTTTCCCTTTCTCTCCCTGAATCTGCTGCTGCACAAGTTCGCCCGCTGCCCCCACTGCGGAAGGATCGGCTCCGTCCGCCTCTCGTCGCTTGCGGACCTTCGGGCCGCCGAACAGGCCGAATTGGAGAATGCGAAAACGCGAATTCCCGCGCCTTCCGAGGAAGAAAAGCTGAAGAAAGCGATCGACGATTCCAAATATCAAGGATTGTGACCGGATTTTCCTCCTTTTGCCTCACGGGCTGAAGCCGGCATCCCAGCCTCCTGCCCGGCAAATATTTCCAATTCGGCGAAGAGGAAAAAGCGGCCGCGGGGATTCGGTTCGAAGCCGGAAAAGAGATCGAGGGTCCGATGAGGAAAACCGTCGCAGCCCTGCTGCGGATCGCTGCGCTTCTTGTGATGCTGGTTTGTTGGCGGCGGCTGATGGAACGGCCGTATGCGCCGGCTCCGGATTTCGGAATAATGGTGGGGCTTGTTCTGATAATCTTTCCGCTGGTTTGGCTGGGAAGAAAAATCCTCGATCGGCGGCCGACCCTGGAACACACGGTGCGCGTCACCACGATCCTGCATTACCTCGTAGTGTTCCTTCTCGGCGCCTCGATTTTCCGGGCCGTGGCCACCTACCCGCAATGGCCCGATTGGAAAATCCCCATTCCGCCGGGTGTTGGCCTTGCGCTGGTTGTCCTGACCGGCACTTGCTTGGCCTTCACCGTGGCCAATCTCGCCTTGAGGGGACTCGGCGCCCCCTTCGCCGTGTCGCTCAGCCGGAAACTCGCCGCGGATTGGATCTACGCCTGGACCCGCAATCCGATGGTGCTGGCCACCTTGCTGTTCTTCCTCTCTCTCGGGATCCGGATCCAATCCGCGCTCTTCGTCCTTTGGGTGGTTTTTCTGCTCACCCCCTTTTGGACGTTCTACTTGAAAGTGCATGAAGAACGGGAATTGGAAATCCGTTTCGGTGAATCCTACGTGGAATACAAAGCCAAAACGTCGATGCTTATCCCGCGGCGGCCGAAAGCCTGATCCCCTCGCCTCCCCATCGAACGCCTCCGGATTCCGTTCCATTCGGGAGTATGATTCCTCATAATAGGTTCCGGAGGTTGCCCGAGTGGCGATTCCTTCCCTGAGATTTTTTCCGCCGACCTTGCTCGCCTGCCTACTCTCCGCCGCCGGCCTTGCCGGTTGTCGATTCCTCTCATCCCCGCAGGCGGCGGATGCGTATCCGATGGTTGAACGGAGCGTTTCTGTTGGAGGACAGGAACGTTCCTACCTGTTGTACATCCCCGAGGGAGTCCGCGATGTTTCCGCAGCCCCGGTTGTGCTGGTGTTCCACGGCGGGTTGGGCAAACCGGAGAATATGCCGACGAGGACCGGATTCAACACGTTGGCGGATAAGGAGGGATTCATCGTCGCCTACCCGCGCGGGACCTCGCGGTCGGAGGTGCTGGAATTCGACACCTGGAACGCCGGCCTGTGCTGCGGATACGCCCAGAAGTCCGGCGCCGACGACGTCGGTTTCGTCCGCGCGCTGCTCGACGATCTGGCCTCCGTCGCGCCGGTCGATTCGCGCCGGATCTTCGCAACCGGCCTCTCCAACGGGGCGATCCTCTCCTACCGCTTGGCGTGCGAAATGGCGGACCGGATCGCCGCGATCGGTCCGGTGTCCGGGACCCAGAACATCGCCGAATGCACCCCGTCCCAACCGGTGTCCGTCATCCACTTTCACGGCACGGCGGATCCGATGGTTCCCTACAACGGCGGGTTCGGAAGCGGAATAAGCGGTGTAGCCTTTACCTCGGTCTGGGATACGGCGGATTTCTGGATCCGGGCCGACGGATGCCCCACAGCCGCAGAACACGAGGAATCAGCCGCGCTCATCCGCGATTCTTACTCCCCCTGCGCGGACGGCACCGCCGTGGAGCTGTACACTATCATCGGCGGAGGGCACAGCTGGCCGGACGGCCGATGGGCAGCGGCCATAGCCGATGAATCCTCCCCGGCGGTCGCCGCCTCGGCCGTGATGTGGGATTTTTTCAAAGCCCATCCAAAGCCGGAAACGAGGCCGTAGAGGAAAGGAGAGGAGCATTTTTACAGGATCAAGGAATGCGGTTTCCCGAGAAGCAAGCCGGGATCGTCGCTGGAGTGCGGAGAAAATTGCCCTCGACCCTTTGAGGCCTTTGCCCATTTACCGCGAAAAGGTTCTTTTACACTCCATTTTTATTTTCCTGACTTCCGGGTTTACCGGTGTAAAATAACCGATGATTCCCATGGCTGCCGACGACCACTCCGAACCCCGCTTATCCTCTTTCGAGCTCTTCGCCGATCTTCCCGCGGAAGAACTGTCCGCGCTGGAATCCGCGATGGAAGCCAAGCGGCTTCCGCAGGGCAAGGACGTCTTCCGCCAAGGCGAACCCGTCCGGTACTGCTATTTTATATTGGAGGGCCGGATCAGCATCTGGCACCGGCTGGGCGAACAGGAGGAGCAGATCCGGGTTTTGGAGGCGGGCGAAATATTCGGCGAGGAAGCCGTGCTTGGCGCGGCGCGGCGCCACGCCTCGGCCTTCGTGGAAAGCGACGCAGCCGTCCTGCGGATATCCTCGGCGGCGATCCGGGACAGTCTGCGGAATCTGCCGAAGACGGACGAAATGCTGCGGGCCGTCGCCCGCGGAAGGCGCCTGGTGCGCGGAGCCTCCTTTTCCTGGCTCGATCCCGACGAGGCGGTGTTCCTGGCGACTCGGAAAACCAACTTCCTCCTGGTCCCGAGTCTGGCCCTTCCGATTCTGTTGGGGTTTTTCAGCATGGCCGGATTCATTCTGGTGTTTCGTCAGGGCTGGGATGGATGGGCGTATCTGGTCCCGGGAGCCGGGGTGCTGGCCGCCCTCGTCTATGGGTTCTGGTCGGCGTTGGACTGGAGCAACGATTACTACCTGGTCACCAACCGGAGGATCGTCGCCCTGCGCCGGATCCCGCTGATTTATGACGACCGGCAGGAAACCCCGCTCGATATGATCCAATCCGTGGCCGTGACCAGCACGGTCAACCAGCGCGCGTTCGGTTTCGGCGACGTGGCCGTGCGGACCTTCACCCGCCCGATCGTCTTTCAATCCGTGCCGAACCCCAACGCCGTCGCCCGAATGGTGGAGACGATCTGGAAGCGCCGGCAACAGGCGCAAGAACAGGACGACCGCGAGGAGATCGGGCGGTTGCTTGCCGAGCGGTTGAGTCAGCGGCAAGCGGGGGAGGCGAGTCTCGAGGAGACCGATTCCTCGACGCCGGCGATGCCGCCCGGTTCCGGTCCGGAAGCCCCGTCCGGATCCCTGGGCGGCATCCAGACCCGAGTGGAATCGGGGAACGTCGTTACCTACCGTAAGCACCGGTTTTTCCTCGTTCGCAACACCTTCCTTCCGGTTCTGCTTTCGCTGTCGGCGATTCCACTCGGGGCGGCGGCGAACGCGGGTATCCTTCCGATAGGCCCAGCCGCGGGTATGCTGACGGCGGCCGGGGTGATGCTGGGGGGGGCGGCCTGGGCCGCATACGAATACCTGGATTGGGCGAACGATTTGTATCAAATCACCCCCGATCAAATCCTCGCCCTTCACCGCCGGCCGTTGGGGGACGAGGAGCGCCGCGCGGCGGGGTTGGAGAACATCCTCAGCTTGGAGTATGACCGCCCTTCGCTCCTGGCGCGGCTGTTGAATTTCGGCACGGTGAAAGCCACCGTCGGCCAGGTGATTTTGGTGTTCGAGGAAGTCGGCGACCCGGTCCATGTGCAGGAAGATATTTTTCGGAGAATGGAATCCAAGAAGCGGCGGATGACGGAATCCGAACGCCGCCGCCGGCGGGAGGAAATCGCCGATTGGATCGAAGCTTACCATCATCTCGCCCGCCCCGAGTCGGAGGATTTTGAACAAAAGGAGTAAACGATGAGCGTACGGGAGATTTGCACCGAGCCGGATCCGGTGCTGCGCAAGAAAGCCCGGAAAGTCGAAGCGGTGACCCCCGAGATCCGCCGGTTGATCGACGATATGATCGACACCATGCGCGACGCGCCGGGCGTGGGTTTGGCGGCGCCGCAGGTCGGGGTCGGATTGCGGGTGATCACGGTCGAATACGCCGAGGAGCCTGATCCGCCGCCGCCCGAGGGGACTCCTCCGCCCACGCCGGAGCTGTACGTCCTGATTAATCCGGACATCACGCGGGCTTCGCGGGAAAAGGTCGCCGGCATCGAAGCCTGCCTGTCGGTGCCGGGTTTTGCCGGGGAGGTGGAACGCCATACCGAGGTTGTGGTGAAAGGGCATAACGTCCAAGGGGCGTCGGTAAAAATCAAAGCCAAGGGTTGGCTGGCGCGGATCTTCCAGCACGAGATCGATCACTTGAACGCGACGCTGTACGTCGACCGGGCTTCGAAGGTGTGGGAGGTCAAACCGGGCGAGGTGGAGGACAAGGTATAAATAAGTTGGTTGAGCAGGCCGAGTTCTCTTCTCGACCGTGTCTCCGGCACGATCCGCACCTGCACCCGCGAAGCGAAAAAGGCATCGACGCTTTTTGGAACCTGTGCGATTGCGAAGCGGGTGCCGCGGCGGGCGAAACCACCGGTCAAGTTTTTTCCACATTTCTTCAAGGGGAATTCGCAATGCTTTGGATGGATATCCTGCAATGCGCCGATAAATGGCCACAAAAAGCACATAAAACACAAATAACTTTTTACTATTTGCTCCCCTTATCAATTTTCCCAATATTTTGAAATTCCGTATCAGGCGGTTCAGTTCGACAGAATAATCACAACCATACATCACCGGTATTATTGGTTTTGTCCGTCACCCCGGCGCTTGCCCTCGTGGAGTGGCATTGCCCGCTCTTGGCATTCGGGTAATGCCGATAGCGAAGCGGGGGTGCTCGAAGCCTGGATCAAGTTCTTGTAAAAAAAAGGACGCCGGCTAAGTTCACCCCCGTTCCGAGGTCAGGCGCCGGCATGACGATCGCTGGTTGAGCAATTGCGAAATTCCCTTTGTGCCCTTTGTGCTTTCTGTGGCAAATAATATATCGGCTTGCCCTGAGGGTTTATCGAATGGACGGAATTATCGCCATAGATTACGGACTGCATTCAATAACTCGAAATTTATTATCACGCCAACGGCAAAGAATACACGCCGGTGTCTGTCCCTGCATGGAGGACCGGCGGCGCGGAGAGGGCTATG
>JAFGKK010000128.1 GCA_016928575.1 Anaerolineales bacterium | reverse complement strand
TCCCCTGGCCCCTTCCCCCTCTCCTGGCATAAGTCAGGAGAGGGGGAAGGGGTTGTGGGGTTGGGGGTGAGGAAAGGGCAGGGACAGAGGGCTGAGGAGATACAATCAATCTAATATTCTCCTTGAATTGATGAATATCGACAGAAAACACGGAGCTGCACGGAGAAAAACTAAAATCAAGGAACTCCACGGAGGCACACGGAGTAAAGCCATGTTTCATCCGTGTATCTCCGTTCCTCCGTGGATTAAAAAATATCCACTGAAGCACGGAGGCGCACGAAGAAAAACCGAATTCCATCCGTATATCTCCGTATCCTCCGAGGATAGTAAAAGAAAAGGATTTTCAATACTGGAAAAGTGGCTTTTATTGAAGTCGTCGGGTAAAAAGAAAAAGTTAACTGCGAGCACCCGTCCATTAAAGACAGGAAGTTGCGTTTATTGGCGGTGGATTCTTTTCCTGCGGGAGAACTTACCGATAACTTACGGATGGAGAAGGTTGCCGGGTGGGAAGGGCGGTTTTTCTCCCTGCACGGGGGATCCGACCCGGCTGCTAGGACGAGGACGCGCAGCGGAATCCGAGATTATAGTTCCAATACCAGTCCACGGACCGGTAGCGAAGCGTGACGCGCATCCACCAATACCCGTTGGTCCACGATCCGCCGCGCCATGAGCGCTCGCCGGTGGCGGTTAGGTCCTCCCGCCCGTCGTCGGCGCGGTAGGGGTAATCCATGATCAGCGAGGAGGTCCATTCCCAGACGTTGCCGGCCATGTCCAGCGCTCCGTACGGGCTCGCGCCGGTAGGGAAGGAGCCCACCGGCGCGGTGATGGCGAAACCGTCGTTGAAGGCGTGGTTGGCGTGGACGAGGGGACAGTTGGTGTCGCACAGGTTCGCCACAGTCGAACTCGGCGGATCGTTGCCCCAGGTATAGGTCCGGGCGTCCGTCCCGCGCGCGGCCTTTTCCCATTCCGCCTCGCTGGGCAGGCGCCGGCCGGCCCAGGCGCAGTAATCCTCCGCCATGAACCAGCTTACCCAGACAACGGGATAGTCGGCGTATTCCGGATTTCCGAAATAGACGGGGACGTAACTCTCGTGCACATCGGATTCCCCGGAACTGACCAGATGCGGCGGCCGGCAGGCTCCGGCATCGACGCATAAGGCATATTGGCCGTTCGTAACCTCGTATCGATCGATCCAAAAAGCCGCGAGGAATACCGTATGCACGGGAAGCTCGGGGTATGCGCGCCCTTGTTCGAAGGTTTTTTTGGCGTCGTTGTCGTCCGATCCCATGATGAATTCGCCGGCGGGGACGAACACCTGCACCATGCCGTCGCTGTCCGCGATCCGGACGGCCCCCGAGTTCGACGCGGTGGATGACGGCGGTGACGAAGAAGCCATGGAAGGATTCGGGGTGGAGGAGACGATCGAAATTTTCCGCGTGAAAGACGGGCTTGCCGCAGACGTCCCGGAAGCGGAGGCTGCGCCTCCCGCCGCCGGGGAACAGGCGGCCGAGAAAACCATCGGGAGCAGGACGGCGGCCTGAAGGGCATATGCCCGCTGGATCTTCCGCATTCGGCAATTTTAATCGCTTATGGCTTTTTTGCAATCCCGCGGAACGATCCATCAGTCCTGGGGACCGACAGGGCGCCGGCGGCGGAATTGGGACGCCGGGCGCAGAGCCGACGTGCCGGCGCCCGCCTTGCGGATAAACCATCTCCGGGGTGGAACCGCGCCGTGGGGGTGTCTTGAGTGGGCGGGCGCAGTAGAAACCCATGGATCCCGGCTTGGACCGCGCCGGGATGACGGCCAAATCATTGCCGGGCTTGGGCGCATGTATCCCCCTGCGCAGTAGGCGAAGCTTATCGTCCCCGGCCCGATCCCCCGCGCGGGTGCACCGCATCGGGAACTCGCCGATGCTCATCGCTCCGGGCGCAAGTCTTCACTCCCCCGGTTTTTTCCCCTGGGAAGCTAGATCCCGGCGCAATATGCCAAACCGATCGTCCCCGGCCCGACGTGCGTGCCGATGACGGGGCTGACTTCGCTGAAGACCGATTCCACCGGTTGGAAGCGCTGTTCGGCGGTCTTCAGCAGCGCCTGGGCTTCCTCCTCGGCCGCGGCCTGCAGCGAGCCGATGCGCAGGGGGCGGCGGGATCCGATCCGCTCCTCGATGATGTCGAGCATGCGCTCGACCGCCTTGCCTTTGGTGCGGACCTTGGCGATCGCCTCCACCTTGCCTTCGTGGAGCGTCAAGAGCGGTTTCATGTTCAGCGCCGTTCCCAGGAACGCCGCCGCGCCGCCGATCCGTCCGCCGCGGTGCAGGAATTCCAGCGTGTCGACGACGAAAACCACGCCGCTGGATTCCACCGCCTTGCGGGCGGCCTGCGCCGACTCGGCCATGCCGGCGCCGCCGTGCGCGGCCCGGGCGGCCGCCAGCGCGCAGAATCCCAACGCCATGGCCGTGGTGTGGGTGTCGACGATCTCGATCGCGGCGTCGGGAAAGGCCGCCTTGGCCTGGACGGCGGAATCCACCGTTCCGGAGAGCTTGCTGGAGATCAGCGCAAGCAAAATCGAATCGCCGGCCTCAACAATCGGCGCAAAGACCTTCTTGAATTCGTCGGGCGTCGTCTGCGAAGTGGACGGCATGACCTTGGCGGTCTTCAGCCGCTTGTAGAATTCCGGCGGGGTGATGTCGATCCCGTCGCGGAAGGTCTCATTCCCCCAAACCACCGTCAGCGGGACCACGATGATTCCGTACTGTTGGACGAGCGGGGCGGGCAGATAGGCCGTGCTGTCGGTGATGACAACGGTTTTTCCCATGCGGTTCCTCCGGGGATTGGGATGGGATGGAGTGCGCGGGATTATACCCTGCGGCGGCCGGCGCATCCTGCGGCAATCCGACCCCAAGGGGAATTAACACCCTTGGGGCGGCGAAGGATACGCGTCTTTTCCCGGGGCTTAACTCTCCCGCCGCGGGAAGGGTGGGGAGGGCAGGGTGGGTTGGGATTGAACCGGATTCGCGGTATTCGGAGGGCCTTTCCGATATCGGATCCCCGCGCAATACACGAGCCCGATCGTGCCTGGCCCGATCCCCGTTTCTTGAACGTGCGGGTTCATGGAACAGAAGCGAATCTTCACACTCGCCCGCTCCGCAAGCAATGCGCTTCAAAAACCGGAAGCGCATTGCTCCGCGGGGCAGGCGCGGGGACAGGCGCGGGGCAGGCGCGGGGCAGGCGCGGGG
>JAFGKK010000127.1 GCA_016928575.1 Anaerolineales bacterium | reverse complement strand
ATTGCGGATGCGAGTCTTCCTGAAGAGCCCGGTGCGGGAAAACCGCACGCCGGGATCCGTGCGGGGTGCGATCGGGTAACTGATCGTTCTACCGCGATGGCGCAATAAAATTTTTGAACCTATGAAGAGTATAAGAAGAAGATCGATATTGCCTCTGTTAGTCCTTGCGTATTTATTACAAGGATGTACTCCTGTTTCCGGAAAATTGGTCACTTTATCGAACATATATACGCACAACATTATAGTAAATTCTCCTCTACCGACTGGATTATTCGAAAACGAGTGAAGGGTGTTCTGTCGGATTCGGTGGAAACCTTGCGTCGGATTCAGCGGAAACTTTGGACCGGATTATTCAAGAGGGGGTTCTTCCACCGCAATTACCATGGGCGCTATCATTTCGTAATCAGATGATTGCCTGCGGCCGTCGTTTAGCATGGTTCGGGGAAAGCTCCTAGGAAAGAACACTGGCAGGTTCTGGCGGATTTCTATCAGATTTACCCAAGGGGGGACGGGGAAAAAACTGAACTCGCCGCTTAACTGTTATCCGTACGGATTAATCCGCACAAGGAAACAAACGTTTGTCAATCCACGGGGAGAGGAGCATGATTGAACGATTGGGGGACGAGAATAGAATAGTGATATTCTTCGTAAGTTGCTGTATGGGAATTGCCAAGCGCCGTGCGGCCAAAGGGTAAAGTCAATATTTTGTGGGGAAGGGAAAAGAAGAAATTGCGAATACTTAACGCCTCACCCGGCGCAAGACATGACCGGCCTTTGGCGGAGGTACGACGCTTTTGGGAGAACACACAACCCGGGTACAGGACGAAAAAAACCTCCGGAAGGATCTGAGTCGTGCACCGATTAAGATCTGATCATGGCAACGGGACTACCGGCAGCGCTGAATGGGTGAGCATTACCGACGCCCTAGCCTGATCCTCAGAGGCGATAAAACGCTACAGGATTCGCGGGGATCTCCATTTGTTGGAAGCGGCGCCTGGGCATGCCGAAAGGCCGTGGAGAACCTGGGTTTACAAACGAAACCAAAAGAGATTCATCCCGCGGATGCGGTTTGATGCTTTTCAAGGCATCCGCCCGTTCCCAATACCGCATATCGTCCATGAAAAAAACTGAAACGTTCTGCGGGGACCGCACCTGCTTTGCGCCGTAAGCCGCAATGCACCGGTTAGCCCTTGGCTGCGGAAGAACCCGATGAGTGAATCGTACACGTCCGGGCGCGGGGGGAAAGCGGCGAGCAATCGCCGCTTCCCCCCGGCGACGGATCCGATTTTTACAATGGTGCTTGCGTTGGCGCGCATTTCGAAAAACCCTTGTATAATGAAGTCCCTGTCGTACACATTCGGCCGGCTAGGTGCCGATCCTTGGATGGAAAAATGAAAACATCAATAAAGTCCGGATTGTTGACATTGCCAAAATCGGGAACAGGCCCAGCAATAATGCTGCTTCCGGCTTGGTGGGGATTAAATGATTTCTTTAAAAACTTATCCACGCGTTTGGCAAGAAATGGCTATGTGGTTTGGACATCCGACTATTACGGAGGTAAACACGCATCTTCCTTCAAAGAAGCATATGCTTTTAAAGCCAAATTAAACCAAAAAAAGGTTTTTGGCGCTTTGCGATCAACTGTCGAAGAATTGCGTCATTCCGGCTTTGTCACAAGGGATACCCTATCGGTAATCGGATTTTCCATGGGCGCCAGATTCGCATTGGAATTATCCGAAGCAAACCCCAAATCCATATCAGAGGTGGTTATTTATTATGGTACGAGTATTATTGATTATTCAAAAACACGGGCGTCGTATCAAGGACATTTTGCAGAGAAAGACGAATGGTTCGCTGCATCAGGTGTAGAAAAGCTCAGGAAGCTATTGCAGAAACGAGGGCGTGAAGTCGATTTTTACACATATAAAGGAACAAAACATTGGTTTTTTGAACTTAATCGCAAAGATCGATTTAACCGCAAAGAAGCCGAACTTGCCTGGAAGCGGACATTGTTGTTTTTACGAAACCACAAATAACAATCAAAAAATTCATTGCGCTGAATAACCGGGTTCTGGACGGCTTGGCTTTTCGCTTGGAATTTTCGTCGGTAAGTTTTTCGGAGAGTCGGTAAAAATGGCGGGTCTAATCTTGCACGGCTGGCCAGGCGGCTTACCCGCCAGTCCTTGGATTTTAAAAAAGAATACTCGAAAAGGGAAAATATAATGGGCAGTTGTTCATGAACAGAACCCCAAACAATAAGGGGTTCTGTGATTGTTTCCGTCAAAGAAATGCCGAAGATCAGAGCCCTTTGACCAAAAGGCCCAGGACTAAAACAACGTATCCTGCAAAGAGGAACCAGAAAGCGTAAGTAGAAATGAAAGGAATCGAAACAATGACACCAATAAAACCAATTACGGCTAAAACAACGGAAATCCAGAAAGTAATGGCCTTTGGGGGTGTAAGTCTCATTTTTTCTCCTTTTCTAAAAATCCGTTGACGGAAACAATTACTACTATATACCAATAATTATAATCAGGCAAACACAAATCACCCCAAAATGAAAGCCAAAACCGGTTTTGGGGCGATCTACCTCACGATCGGGGAAATGGTATACCTGCTTCTGGGCGCACGCTATGAAAAAGAGCGGCAAGGAGGGCCAAACCCAAGAAGCGACCGTCCAGGTCACCGTGGCTGTAATTTTTGAGAGGAAGCGGCGGTTTTTGGGCGTTTCGGTGTTCTTGGGTAAGCGGGCATCCACTGGCGGAACTTCCTAAAACCGCTGTTGGCGCGCGGGCTCACCGGTGTGTGGTTGATCGTCAGCGACGGACATGCCGAATTGCGGGCGGCCCGCCAAAGCGTGTTCGGAGGGATTCCCTGGCGGCGGTGCCAACCTACCCTCGTGATCTTCGAGGGTTCCACCTTCAACAAAACGCGATGGCTGATGCGCCCAGGCAGAGTATGCCCGCGGAGGTGGCTCGGGACATCCGGAATGTCCTGCAGACACCGGATCGCGGGGTTGCGGAAAGCAACCTGAAATCGATCGTCCAGAAATATTCCACAACGGTTCCGCGGCTTTCGGTCTAGATGGAGACGAACCTGCTCGAGGAATTGACGGTGATGGAGCTGCCGGATCCCCATCGTCGGCTGATCTGGACGACGAATATGGTAGAGAGGCTCATTGAGGAAATCCGCCGGCGATCATAGGGGATTGCGATTTTTCCGAATGAGGCTCCCTGCCTTCGCCTGGTGAGTGCGTTGCTGACGGAGGTGGATAAAGACCGACGGATAAGGGAACGCTATCAGACATTTCCGGGGAGAGAAAAGCCCATCGATTAATCCGGATCATCCGATGGCAACGACCATTTTACAGAAAGAATGTTGCCTTTCTGAATGCCCTTCGGGTTGCCGGTATTATAATGTGAGTCGGACTCGGCACAGCCGGCCAAGCGGCTTGCGCGAATCAATTAGGCGGAAAAACCATAAGGGAGATAGGCTTTTCCGATGAATGAACAGATGATTGACGTTCTCGCTTCCATAACTCCAAACCCGGAACATTCCCGGCAGTTGATGCTATACGGTCAATTCATCGGATCGTGGGAAGGGAAGGTCATTGTCCATAAATCCGATGGAACTAGGCGTGAAGAAAGTTGCGAGGTGTATTTTGGGTGGGTTTTGGATGGAAGGGCGGTTCAGGATGTATGGATAGCCCCGGCAAGACGAGACAGGAGGGGCGGGAGCAGAGATGCGAAAAAAGATATTTATGGCACAACCCTGCGGGTATATGATCCGAGTAATGAGAATTGGTGCATTTATTGGATCGAACCAAATACGAATGCGTTTGAAAAAATGAAAGCCAAGAAAATCGGCGACGATATCGTGCAGGAATATCAATCGGAAGATGGAACGATAAACCAATGGTGTTTTACCGAGATCACAAAGGACTCGTTTCATTGGGTGGGAAGAGAATCGAACGACCAGCGCAAAACCTGGAAAGTAAGAAATGAATTTTTCTTGAAACGTCAAGAACCCTAAATTTCCGGCCCTGACTGCGGGAGAGCCGGCTTGGCCGCCGGCGTGTGGTCTTCGCCGGTATGTCCTTTGATGGCCTGATCTATAATGGAAACCGACCTGGCGCGGCCGGATAATCGTCTCATTCCCAGGCCGTTGTGCATAAAGAAAAGGAAAGGGCTTGGCATGATCGAAAACTGCGCATCCTATCCGCGAAAAACGTTGTACTTGATTCTGACGATCCCAATGATCGGCATCTATATTGGTATCGCCGTTTTACTGTGGAAAGTAAACCGCACCTTTTTTGCGGTCTATCTCAGCCAGTTTGTACTCGTGGCGCTTTTCCAAAGCTACGTTTGCGTCTATTGGCGGTGTCCCTATGTCGGCGGGTTCGCCCCCTGCGTGGGCGGGTTTTGTCTGCCTTCCAGTCAATTGGCCAGAGTATTAAAAAATGCAAAAAGGTCGGAAGGCCTCTACAACGTTGCCGTCACGTTGGCGTTTGCTTCCTTTCTAAGCATCATTGTTCTCCCGATGTATTTTATTTACCAACAAAGCGCCATATACCTGCTTGTCTATTTGGGAATCGTTTTGGTCTACGCGGCCAGCTTTTTTTGGTGGATCTGTCCGGTTTGTGGAACGCGGCACGTTTGTCCGGGTGGACAGACTTCCACAAAATTACGGGAATTGCTCAAGCAAAAATGACGCCAACCCACGGCAGCCGGCGGCGGCGGTTTGGCCTTGCGGGTGCGCGCCGAAAAAGGGAGGCGGGATACCGCGGATTGAAATGGCCGGCCGCGATGGGAGATCGGAGTCCTTCCCAGGCCGGGTTGGGCTGAAATTTGGATCTCGGATCCCGTTTGGGATTTTCCGAGTACAATGGATTATGCCGCGTGGGCGGTTCCGCGTTTGAGGCGGTCCATTGGGCGTATCGGTTCAGACAAAGGAGGAATTATGCCGGACGCTATCGGCAGGAATATTGCTGTGGATACGGATCAATTTTACGTCCTTTCCCCCATTCTCCCGTTTTTAGACATCATCTTCCAATCCATCGTCATCCGGAAACGGGATTTCTCCAAAATCATCGCCCTCGCCGATAAGTATCAGGAAGACCCGAGGATGGTGGAGGTGGTGCGGAAATGCGGCGACGCCTCGGCCAAAGTGCCCTATCTCATGGGGGAAGGCGAAACCAAAGAATCCATTCTTAAAGCTTTGCGGGGAATCGCGGAACCGCATATCGAATACCTCAACCAGCTTCCGGAGGAAATGCAAACCGCAATTCACCTTCTGCTTTCCATCAATGTCGTTCCCCGCGGATACGAAAAACTCGGCTTGCCGGCTTTGCTGGAGTTGGACCGCATTCAGAGGGAAATGATCGGAACCCTGCGCAAGCTGATGGAGAACCGCCGGTTGGCGGAGGCGTTCCATAAGAATAACCAGACGGCGCTGCAAATGCTGGATCGGGATTGGCCGCGGATCCGCGAAGAGAAGACCTCCCCCTTTTCCCCCGGGTTATTGCCGGAAAACTCCAAAATGCAATACAAACCGTTTTTCGACGGCGAAGAGCGGTTGAGTTACATCCAGCAAACGTGCGTCATTGTGGATTCCCCCAATGCGAAGCTGTTGCGCAAATTCATTCCCCGCGTCCTGCAGGATCCGTTGCCGTACAACGAACCAGTTCCCGTGATCGGATCGGCGGAATGGCTGATCCGCAACGTGGGCAAGATCGGGCGTCACGTAACGCGCGCCCTTTTGCAAATGATCCGGGAGCGCTTGGCGGCGGAACGAATTCCTCTGGAGGAAGACAACTACGAGCTGATCAATCGGCGCGCGTTGGAAACACTCCGCAACTACGTATCCAAGATGCCCTGACGGATTGTGGAAAAATCCCCCAAGGCGGTTGCCTGGCCCGGACGATTGCCCGGAGCGCATACTGTTCCCGGCCCTCCCGGGGATGGCGGAACCGCCGGAATATGCCACGGTTTCACCCGTCCCGGTTGAGTTTATTCCGTGAAAATCGGGGGAAGTGCTTCTCCGAAGCATGCGGGTTGCACCGGACTCGCCTCGCTTGTTTTGAAAGCCCGAAACAAAGGAGCCTTCCTCCCGCGGGGGGCGGAATTGCCGTGCCCTCTTTCGGCAGGGGAGGATGCGTTGCGGGGGCGGATTGTACGGAAAAGCCGCCGGATGGCGCGTCCGGATTGACGGCGCGGACGTGACCCGCGGCGGGCAGAGGGAAAGCCAAGGGAAGCGGATGTAAAAGGGCGAGGGGTTTGTTGTTGGCGCATATTTTTCCGGATCGTTGTTGTTGGCAATCGCGGATGCCGTGACCTCGTTTCTGATCGTGAGTAAGGAGATCGGGGCGGAAGCCAATTCCGTATTGCGGACCGCCGCAGGCGGCATGGATTTCTGGAAATATGGCTTAGTGAACGGCGTTGTGACTCTCCTCATGACGCTTGTATTCTCCGCCGGGGTTGTTTTTTCGAGGCCCATCGAAAATCTGCAATTGGGGAACTGGGCTTTGTAATTAACGGCGATGCTCCGCAGGAAATCAATCCCCCTTCGGGAGGCCGCCCCATTTCTGCGAAAGCTGTTGATCCAAACTGCTTTATTTTTTCCCTTCATCGTCTGGGGTTTAAAAATCATCGCCGTGTCGGCGAACGTTATCCTGATTGTTGTGGGGGTGAGCGTGGTTTCGGCAATGCGGGAGGTTATTCCCTCCGAAGTTGCCTTCACGCTGGGAAGGGATGGTGTGTATTGGCTTCTGATCAACCAAGGGTTTGCCTTCCTCAGTGTCGTTTTCGCGCTTTTCATGCATTCGATTGCGGTTTTCATCCTGACGCGAATGCGGCAAAAACCAAATGCGCGATGTTGACGGCGTTTTTTCTGCAGACGGCGTTTCGGCGGCAAGAGCGTCATCGTCATGGGGCGAGCAACAAACCCCATCGGCGGAATCGGGTGGATAGAAATGGGCGATGGATCTTGTTCGCCGCATCCGGAAGGATTTGGGACGTCTCGCCATGGATCCCGGCACGGATTGCGTCTGAGGAACGGAGTGATCCGGAAGCCGTTTGAGTCGTTTGCACAATTCACCGCGCGTCGACGAGAGGATACAACCGCCGCCGCGAAGAGATCTTCTGAAGGGTTTTGCCTTCCTGGATTCCGATCCTTCGCCCCCGGCCGACTGAGGGCGCCGGGAAGGGGCCGGGGAAATTGGGTACAATTGGACTGTCCGTCAAGATGGGATCGATGAGCGCGTGACGGTCGGCGGGCTGTGGAACCACAAGAGAGGATATCGATGAAAAGAATAATTTTTCCGTCCATGCTGATGATTGTGTCGGCAATCTCCTGTTCCCCCAACACCCCCTCGGTTTCTTCGGCGCCGACGGAATCCCCTCCGGCGGATACGCCCGCGCCGACGTTCACGGCCGCCGTTTCCTTAACCCCGACGGTGCCGCCGATCGTAAAAAGCGCCCTCTCGGGATTGCCGTACCCGGAGGCGGAAGGCGTCTCCCGGCCGGATGGGCTGCCGGGAACATTGATTGTCCTCGATTGGGCGGGATTCGAAGCGGCGCTGAGCTACACGTTCGACGATGGTCAACCATCCCAAGTGGATCATTATGACGAACTTGCGGCTCAGGGGGTTCCGATGACCTTCTATATCTGCGAAGGATGGAGTGGAACTTCGGCCGACTTCGTCGCGGTATGGTCCCGGGCCGCCGCCGAAGGGAATGAGATCGGGAATCATACGGCCAACCACTCTCACTCCACCCTGGCCGATACCGGCACGGGCAAAGGTCCGCTCGCTTCGCAGGACCTCGAGATCAGCCAGAACGCCGACTACATCACGAATACGATCTCCCACCAGCCGGTATGGAGCTTCGCCGCGCCTTACGGCGACCGGGGCTGGGCCTGGTATGCGGCCCAATATTACTTCGTGAACCGGGGGGTTTCCTACGGGATGATTGCGCCCGGAGACAACACCGACCCTTTGAACCTTCCGGTGTTTATGGCGGTCGGGGGCGAATCGGAGAAGGCTTTGAACCTGGAGATCGACACAGCGCGGTCCGGAGGAAATTGGCTGATCTTCCTGTTCCACACCCTGCTGCCGACCTCGCAGGAATGGTATGCGGGCGTCGAGGTGGAAAACGTTGCGGCGAGCATGTATCACGCGAGGGCCGCGCAGGATGTCTGGATCGACGTTTTGTATAAAGTCGCCGCCTATTGGATGGGCCAGAAGATCCTCATGCAAACCGAGCCCGCGTATACGGGAGGCGACTATGTTTGGAGCTGGACTCTTCCTCCGCATTTCCCGACCGGCATGTATCTGCGTGTGACGGTAAGCGGGGGCACGGTTTCGCAGGACGGATCAATCCTGCCCTGGGATCCGCACGGCTTCTACGAGATCGCCCTGGATGCCGGTTCGCTGACGGTTTCCGATTAAGCCGGGGCATGCGCGGACGCGCTTGGACCGATGCGCGTCTGCGTTCGGGAGGATCGACCGCCGACATTCCCAATCGTTCCGGCGGAAAATTCCCGGAATGGATGGGAGGCCAAGCGGTCATCCGTCTCTGTCGGACGCGGGGTCGAAAGGCAAATAAATAGTATTATGCCCGCGGAGAAAATGAGAGGGGCTGTCTAAAAAGTGAATCAATGGTATTTGTGGAAAATTGCCCGCCGGAGATAGTCCGTCATTCCCGCGCCGGCCCTCGGCGCGTTCTTCACCGGGGGTGGGTTTAGCGGGAATCCAGGGTTTCCATGGTTGGATGCCCGATACGAACACCCCGCTTCTCGGGGCGGGCGCGGGCATGACGATCCGGAAACAAACTAATGCTGTTTTTCGACAACCCCTGCTATTTCGTTTTTTTTACCGGCCGAAAAAATTCCCGCCGAACGGTAATTCTCCGTCAGCTTCCAGGCAACGGAGTTGCTCGTGCCGGATAATGGCCCGAGCCGGCGTAAAAAATTTTTTTTACCGCCGTCCGCTCCGGCTTTTCGGAGGCTGCCGATCTTCCGGGGATCCGCGGCGGCCGCAAACAAGACGGATAGTCCGCCCGGGTTGGTTATTGTCCCGGAGACCATCCGCACACGGATCAGGCCGGAGGGGCGGCGCGGATTGCGAAATGCGCTTTCGGCTTTTCGGGTAGAATGATGCATGGCTGGCAAGCTCCCGGGAAAACGGCGGAGAGGGCCAAGGCAGCGTCAAGCGGATCGAATTCGAAACCTGATCCGGAGGGATTTCGCTGCTGGGAGGAACGGCGGATGGGCCGGGGCAATCTCGATCTTCAGATGGAAAAGAGGAACGGCTGCCTTTGTGCAACCGCGAAGGGGGAACGTTCCAGGGAAAACGTCATCCGCATGACGATGGATTTATTCAATTCTGCGCTCGAGAAGGATCTTTCAATAATATTGCTCGACGTCAGGGAATTGTCGGGGCATTTTGGTTTTTTGGACATCTTTTTTCTGGTAAAGGAAATATTGCTGAACCTGCGAGATAAAGGGGTGGACCGGGTGGCGGTGGTCGATGTCCACCGGACCAGCCGGAAGGATTGGTTTTTGGAGCACGTCGCCCGCATTTACAACCTAAATATCCGCGTGTTTTCAGAAAGCGCGCCGGCGGCGGAGTGGCTCAATCGTAACGCCGTCCAATAAACCTCTACTCCGCCAGGCGGGAACGGATGCCAAATCCCGTCAAACGGGGTTGTGGGGGCCGCCGCCGGCAAGGGATCGGTCGGCCATCCCCGGCCGTCGTACCTCTGAGTTGGCGGAAAGATGGGGTCTCCCCTGAAAAAAAACAATCCTGGCGATTGATCGGGTCGCGGAAGGACCGGCGGCATTCGGGATCGCCGGTCCGTTCGAATCGGGGAGGACGGAGGACCGGCCAACCCCGAGGAGCGCCCAGAGCGGAGAAAATCTCCGGGCGGAATCCGGCCATGCGCTATAATGTGTCCGCCGGATCACCGGCGTTTTTCATAACGGCAAGGGATCCGATCCGGAGGATTGATGGAGACCCATTCCGTCCTGGACCTGATCGGCAATACGCCGCTGGTCCGTCTAAGCGGCGAAAAGATCTTCGCCAAGGCCGAATTCCTCAATCCAGGGGGAAGCATCAAGGACCGCGTGGCGCTGGCGATGATCGAGGGCGCGGAGCGCGCCGGACGCCTGCAAGCCGGTTCCATCATCGTCGAACCGACGTCGGGCAACACCGGAATCGGGATCGCGTTGATCGGCCAAGTGAAGGGCTACCGGGTGCGGATTGTGATGCCGGAAGACATGAGCGAGGAGCGCAAGAAGCTGATCCGCGCCCTGGGAGCCGAATTGGTCCTCACGCCCCCGCGCGAAGGAATCCGCGGGGCGGTGGAATGCGTGCGCCGAATGGCGGCCGAGGACCCGAAGGTTTTTGTGCCCCAGCAGTTCGAAAATCCCGACAACCCGCGCGTCCATTACGAGGCCACGGCGCGCGAACTCTGGCGGCAAACCGCGGGCGATCTGGCCTGTTTCGTGGCCGGGGTGGGAAGCGGCGGTACGCTGCAAGGCGTGGGAAAATACCTGAAAGAGCAAAATCCGAAAATCAAGGTGGTAGCGGTCGAGCCCCAGAACGTCTCCGCGATCCTCGGGCACGAGCCGGGCCTGCACCAGATCCAAGGGATCGGCGACGGTTTTGTGCCGGCAATCCTCGATCTGGCTTTGGTCGATGAGGTGGTGGAGGTTTCCGACGACGACGCCATTTCCGCCACCCGGCGGCTGGGCAGGGAGAACGGCCTGCTGGTGGGGATCAGCTCGGGGGCCAACGTCTGGGCCGCGCGGCAGTTGGCCGCCCGCGTCCCGGGCAACGTCGCCACCGTTCTGCCGGACCGGGCGGAGCGGTACTTCAGCACTTCCCTGCTCTAGCAACACGGCCGGCCAACCTTTCGGCCGGGGCGCTCCCTTTTTCCTCCGCAGAGTTTTTTCGCGGGCCTCTCTTGCCCTTCACGAAGGAAATTGGCAGTTGGAGATCTTGGACCGGCTGGCGGGCGGATGCGCAGGCTGCCGGACTGCCCGTGAAGGGCCGCGGAATCGGCGTTCGTTCATCTTAGGAGAAAACCCATGAAGCCGGCGTTCTGCCTTCTCCCGTTCCTGGCCGTTGTTGTTTTCTTCCTGATCCGCGCGGAAATTCTTGGAATCCGGCGGCAGATCTACGTGCTGAAGCCGGCTTCCACGCTGATCGTCATTGGGGCGGTGGTGCTTTCTTTTGCGGAATCTGCGCGCAATCCGGTGTACACAGCCGGCGTTCTCCTCGGGCTGCTGCTTTCCTTCGGCGGCGATGTCGCGCTGATGTTTCCGGAGAACAAGAAGGCATTCACCGCCGGGTTGGGGCTTTTCCTGCTGGCGCACCTTGCCTACGCCGCGGCCTTTCATCTCCTGGGGCGGCCTTCCGCGTGGGATGGGCTGTCGGCGATGTTGTTGCTGATCTTGGGGGCGGGTTTTTACGGGATGATCCGGAAGAACCTGGGAGCGATGCGCATCCCGGTCATCGTGTATATGCTGGTGATATCGCTGATGGTCAACCGCTCCATCACGGTCTTGCAGAGCCCGGCGTTCAGCGAAGCCCAGGCAGGGATGGTGGTGGTCGGCGCCGCCCTGTTCTATGTGTCGGACCTGATCCTGGCCGCGAGCCGGTTTTGGAGGCCCTGGCGCTGCAACCGCGTCAGCCTGGCCTTTTATTACGCCGGACAATTCTTGTTCGCATTGACGGCCAGTTCTTTCGTTTGAAGGATGGATTTCGGAATCGGGCCGCGCGTGCGTCCCGCCCGATCCGTCGCCGCGCCCCGGCCGATGCGGCCGGCGGCCGGATGCCGATCGGACCGCCCAACCCCGGAGCGAACGGATATTCTGGTCGAAAGAAGGCGCGCGGACAAAATGGAAAACCAGGAGGGCGGAGAGCATGAAATGGTTGAGACGGTAACGGACCAAGTCGATGCCGTTTGGAAAGACTCCGAAGGAAGAACGGCGGTTGGGCTTCGCCGGCATGCCCAATGTTTTTTCCTGGAGGATGACCGAAAAGGCCATGGGCGGAGTGCGGACATCCTTCACCGCGCCCAAGCGGCCGAGGAGCCCGTGCGGATGCGGTTTGCCAAGCCCGGCGGCCTTATCGTCTTTGTGGATTGGGTGAATCTTCCCGGTACGGCCTGAAAACGCAAAGCCGAAATGGCCTTCGGTACCGCGGTGGCGAAACCCGGGGGCGGACGGCGGGTAAGCCTCAAGGTGGAATATGATGCCCGTTAAACTGATCAAGCCGGTAAAGCTTCAACCGGGAGATACCGTGGCCGCCGTTTCCCTCTCGTGGGGAGGTCCGGGGACTTTTCCCCACCGTTACGCGGCGGGGAAACAACAGCTGCAAACGGAATTCGGTCTGAGGGTCGTCGAGACGCCCAACGCCCTGCGCGACGCCGCCTGGCTGCAGCGGAACCCCCGCGCCAGGGCGGACGACCTGATGCAGGCGTTTCTGGATCCGAAAATTAAAGCGGTCATATCCACCATCGGCGGGGATGATTCCATCCGGATTCTTCCGTACCTGGATCCGGACGTCATCCGGTCCCACCCGAAAATTTTCATGGGGTTTTCCGATACGACGGTCACTCACATGGCGTGCTTCCGGGCCGGGATGATGTCGTTCTACGGGCCGTCGATCATGGCCGGATTCGGGGAAAACTGCGGCATGTTTCCGTATATGGTCGAATCGGTGCGCCGGACGCTTTTTTCGTCCGTTCCCATCGGCGGGATCTCCCCCGCAGGCGATGGATGGACCGCGGAGCTGTTGGATTGGGCGGATGCGGGAAACCAGGCCCGCAAACGCAAAAGGAATCGGTCGACGGGATGGAAATTCCTTCAGGGAACGGGAACCCGGCAAGGGCGTCTGATCGGGGGGTGCTTCGAGGTTCTCGATTGGCTGCGGGGAACGGAGTATTGGCCGGACGCCAACGCCTGGCAGGACGCCGTCTTGTTTTTGGAAACGGCCGAGGAGGGACTCTCGCCGGACGCATTCCTGTATGGATTGAGAGTCTATGCGGCGATGGGGATTCTGAAAAAGCTTGCGGGGATCCTGCTCGCCCGGCCGGGAGGGCCCATACCGCCGGAAAAATTCTCCGACTACGACGAAGCGTTGCTTCGGGTTGTTGCGGAGGAGGAAGGGCTTCGCGACCTGCCCGTCGTCACCCAAATGGATTTCGGGCACACCGACCCGATGTTCCTGCTGCCCTACGGCATCCGGGCAGAAATCGACTGCGAGGCGCGCCGGCTGACCCTTCTCGAAAACGCGGTGCGCGACGGATGATGTTGGCCGGATGGTCGGCGGCCCGGTCCGCATCCGGGCGCGCGGGTGGGCGGCGGAAAGCCGTCTGGCTTCGCGCCGGTTTTTTTTCCAGAGGTGATGAATGGAATCCCGGCTGTTCTATTCGCTGACCGTCGCGGGCGCCTTCCACATTCTCGAAGAATATATCTGCCCCGCGGGATTCGCCGGCGCGTTTAATTGACTTCTGCCCAGGGCGTCCCATTTGTTCACGCCCCTCTTTCGCGTCGTGGTCAACGCCGTTTTTTATCTGCTTTGCATCCTCGGCGCGGTGTTCCGGAACGCCAACCGAATCTTCGGGATTTCGGTGTTCGGATGCTTCTTCGCCAACGCGCTTCTGCACATCCGCGGAGCCGTCATCCAAAAAGGATAATCTCCCGGGGTGGTGAACGGGGCTTTGGTCTGCATCCCCCTGGCCGCCGCCGTCTACCATCTACCATCTTTTTTTCATTTCACGGCAAATCTCGTGGACGGATGCGGTTCTGGCTTTCCTCCTGGGATGCGGGTACATGTCCGACCGGATGATATATGCCCTTTCGGGGTAGAAAAAGAAAGTCGGGTAGGATGGGGCTGGGCCGGGGAGGCTTCGACATCCCGCGCCGTTTTCAGCAGCTTGCTGGCGGATTTGGGGCGGGGCGGTTTTCTCCGGCGGCTGTTTTGGCCGACAATCCCCGTTTGGCGGGGCTGAGGACGGAGTGCCCCTGATCCCCGCAAGCCGATTTAGAATTTCGTTGCGGCTACCGTGGCGGAATTCGCGCGGGCGGCGATCAAGGCTTTGGAAGGCCGCTTCCCGCACCGGGAGCGGTCCGACAGCCGTCTCGAAAGGCCGTCCGGACCTGGGCCGGACGGGGCTGCGGCCTTTCCCCCTTCCAAGCGTGAACGCCTCAACTTGCCTTGGAGAATGCCAAGGCGGAGAAAGGGAAAACGATGAAAACCTTTCATCTGGCAATGACCGAATACCGAAAACATATGAAAAAGGGAACCGTTCTGCAGGCATACCGGGGATTGATGGAATACATTCTGCAATTGAAAACGCATGTTAAGAACCGGCGTCCCCGATATTCCATCTCCGGAGCGCTGTATTCCGGAGACATGGACATGTTTTTTACCTTCAAAGCCAATGCCTATGACAGTGAGTTGCCCTGAAAGGTTTCTGCCGTGGGGGTGGAAATATTTGTCTTGATAAAAAGTAATTGCTCAGCCAGTCTACTATTGAAAGGATAACCGGCCGTTTTCCATCCTCACCTCTATCCCCGGTCCCCTTCCCCCTCTCCTGGCTTATGCCAGAAGGGGGGGGAGGGGTGAAGGGGTAGGGGAGTGAGGATTGGATGATGGCGGGATGCTAAGCAATTGCGATAGAAAAACCATACGAAAATTAAGCCAAGGTGTTCTCCTCGAAGGATCTGGGGAAATGTATGCTTCCTAACGGATACGGTTCGAATACCCTTCCCCCATGGGTTCCGTCATTTCAGGGAAAGGCCCTACTCCCCCATCCCTATTGGATGGGGGGAGTTGAAATTGGGGGGATGGAGACCGAGGAGACTATTCCTCTATCGGGATACAAATTCGAACGACCAGAACCGGCAGGAGCGCTCCCCCGGCCTCGCCCGGCAGCCTGTCCTGAATCCTGAAAGTGTGAAGGTAAAGCTTGCCCTCGCGCAGCGGGGGCCTGCCCCGTTTTCTCCATAAGAATCAGAAGGGGGAAACGGGGCCTGCACCCGGCCTGACCACCGGGGCGGGGCTTCGAGGTGCAGTGTTCTCAAGCCTGCCCTGTTGTGAACGTAGACGGGGCTGCCGACTCTGGCGGCGGTAATTGGCTTTTTTCAAACCCTATAAGAGTACGGTTTGTCGGAGAATCCGGATTTCCGCAGTTTGGAGGCGCTGACCAAACGGATCAACGAGCGGACTGTCCGCTTTATCAAGGATATCGAGCGTTTTTACTCAGGGCAGGGGGGCTGAGGCGGATCGGATCTAACGGGGGCTGGTCACTTGACCGACGTCACTTTTCCGCGGGTGAGTTTCGCCAGATTCTCCCCGGTGGTTTTCAGAACCGAGCGCGGGGTTCCGGCGGCGGCCCAGATGCTTTCGTGCTTCAGCAGGTCCTCGTCAAGAAAGACCGGGATCGGGACGGCGTGCCCGACGGGTGGAACGCCGCCGATCGAGAAACCGGTGGTTTCGCGGACGAAATCCGGATCGGCCTTCTCGACCGCCTCGCCGAGCAATTCCGCGATCTTTTTCTCGTTCACCCGGTTCGCGCCGCTGGCGATGACCATCACCGGCTTCCCGGATTCCGCCGTCCGGAAGACGATCGATTTGGCGATCTGCGCGACCGCACAGCCGAGGGCCTGCGCCGCCTCGGCTGCGGTGCGGGTGGAATCCGGCAGTTCCACGACTTCGCACGCCGCGCCCATTTTTTTCAGCGCCTCCTGGATTTTTTTCGCGCTGCGGCTGAGTGCGTCCGCCATGATTTATCTCTCCTGGTCCTTGTCTCCCCACCTGCGCCGCTCTCTCATTCCTCACCCCTTCCCCTCCGTCCCCTTCCCCTCTCCTGTGATAACCGCAGGAGAGGGGAAGAGGATGCAGGGGGTAGAGGTGCGGAGGGAGAGGGGGAAGGGGGTTGGGGGTGATCCTTATTCCACCCCCAAATACGCCTTGCGGACCATCTCGTTGTTTTTTAGATTCTGCGCGGTGTCGGCCAGGACGATCTCGCCGGTTTGGATTACGTAGCCGCGGCCCGCCACCGACAGCGCCATCAGGGCGTTCTGCTCGACCAGCAGGATGGTGGTCCCCTTGTCGTTGATCGTCCGGATCACCTCGAAGATCGCATCGACCAACAGCGGAGCCAGCCCCATCGAGGGTTCGTCCATCAGCAGCAGCTTGGGCCGCGCCATCAGCGCCCGCCCCGTGGCGAGCATCTGCTGCTCGCCGCCCGAGAGGGTGCCGGCCACTTGGCGGGTGCGTTCGCGGAGGCGCGGGAAGATGGTGAACACGTACTCCAGGTCCTCCTGGATGCCGCGCCGGTCGGTGCGGTTGTAGGCGCCGAGGTCGAGGTTTTCCGCCACCGTCAAGCGGGCGAAGATCCCGCGGCCTTCGGGAACCATCGCTACGCCCTTGCCCACCACCTGGTGGGGCTTGTAGGCGCAAAGGTCCTCCCCGTGGAGTAGGATCGATCCCTGGCGGGGGCGCTGCAGGCCGCAGATCGAGCGCAAGGTGGTGGTTTTGCCGGCGCCGTTCGAGCCGATCAGGGTGACGATCTCGCCTTCCTCGACGGTGAGCGAGACGCCCTTAAGCGCGTGAATGTTGCCGTAATAGGTGTGGATGTCGCGGATATCGAGCATGGGTATGGGGTCCTCGCGCTCACTCCAATTGGCGGACGACGGGTTTGATCCCGGAGGCCGCGCCGCTTCCAAGGTAGGCTTCGATCACGCGCGGATTGCCCTGGATCTCGGCCGGGGTTCCCTCGGCGATCTTGGCGCCGTAATCCAGGACCGCGATCCGCTCGCTGATTCCCATCACCACCCGCATGTCGTGCTCGATCAGCAGGATGGTAATGCCGAGTTCGTCGCGCAGGCGGCGGATGAACTGCATCATCTCGATCGACTCGTTGGGGTTCATCCCGGCGGTCGGCTCGTCGAGCAGCAGCATGCGCGGGTCGCTGGCCAGGGCGCGGGCGATCTCCAGCCGGCGTTGGGCGCCGTAGGGCAGGTTGCGCGCCTGGTGGTCGCCCAGGCCGGACAGCCCGACGAAGGCAAGCAGCCGGCGGGCCTTCTCGACCGCGTCCTTTTCCTCGCGGGCCACGCGCGGGGTGAGCAGGATCGCCTCGAGCCAGCTCCCGCGCAGGCGCGCGTGCTGCCCGACGAGGATATTTTCGAGCGCGCTCATGTTGGCGAACAGCCGGATGTTCTGGTAGGTGCGGGCGATGCCGCGGGCGGTCACCTGGTCCGGCGGCAATCCGGTCATGTCCTTCCCGAAAAAGCGGATTTGCCCCGAATCGGGTTCGTAGAATCCGGTGATGCAGTTGTAGAACGTGGTCTTGCCGGAACCGTTGGGGCCGATGATCGAGAAAATTCCGTGCTCCGGAATCGTCAGGTCGACGGCGTTCACGGCGGTGAGGCCGCCGAAGGTCTTGGTCAGAGCTCGGGTTTCCAGGGCGGAGGTCATTTCACCCCCTTTTGTTCGGTGGTGTCCACCACCCCGCTGTCGGCGGCGGTCTCCATTTTGCGCCGCGAGGAGGGGATCAGCCCGGCGGGGCGCCACAGCATCATCACCACAAGCAGCGCGCCAAAGACCATGATGCGGTAGTCCTCGAGCTGGCGCATCATCTCCGGCAGACCCTTGAGCACGAGCGCGCCGGCAATCACGCCCGGGATCGAGCCCATCCCGCCGACGATGACCAGCGAAACGACGTTGATCGAGACCATCAAGTTGAAATCCTCCGGGCCGGTGAACTGGTTGCGCGAGGCGAACAGCGCCCCGCCCAGGCCGGCGAAGGCCGCGCCGATGGCGAAGGCCAGCAGCTTCTGGGTGAGGGTGTTGATGCCCATCGCCCGCGAGACCGTTTCGTCCTCGCGCATCGCCTCCCAGGCCCGTCCGACGCGCGAATTCTGCAATCGGTTGGTGACAAAGATGACCAGGATCACCGAGAGGAAGATCAGATACACGAAGGCGATGTTGTTATTGACGTTCAATCCGAAGAACGTAGGACCGCCGACGGAGGGAACGCCCTTCGGCCCGTTGGTGAACGGCGTCAGGTCGTCGCTTTTGGAAAGGATGCGGATGATCTCGCCGAAGCCGAGGGTGACGATCGCCAAGTAATCCCCGCGCATCCGCAGGACCGGCGCGCCGAGGAGGATCCCGGTGATCGCCGCGAGGAGGATCCCGATCGGGATCACCAGCCAGAAATTCCACAGCAGGTTGTGCGGCGTGGGGGCGGTGAGGAGCGCCATGGCGTAGGCGCCGATGGCGAAGAAGGCCACGTAGCCGAGGTCGAGCAATCCGGCCAGGCCGACGACGATGTTCAAACCGAGGCCGAGCAGGACGTAGATTCCCACCGTGCCGATGGTGTAGTTCCAATATTGCCCGGCGAAGAGCGGGAGGAGCAGAACCCCGGCAAGCAGAAGCCCGTAGAGGACATACTTGGCGGCCGGGTGCGCGACCGCGGTCCGGTAGAACGGAAGCGCCTCGATCCGATCCCGGGCGTGCGCCTGAAGCGCCGTCCGGTAGCGGCCGCTTCCGCGCCCGAGCGCGTGCCGGGCTCCTCCGCCGAGCGCGCCGGCCGCCGTCAGGAACAGGAGGTAAAAAACGCCCGCCGCCGCCGGGGAGAATCCGACCAGGAACTGGCGGATCGCGATCGGGAGCAATTCGGCGAGGTACTTGTTCATCATCACGCCCCGCGCGTTTAATCCGCCGATCAGCCAGGCCACGGCGCCGACCGAAAGGCCGTGGACCAGGCCGGCGGCCGCCCCGCCGAGCACCGAGGCCGAGACGGGATCGCCGGGGAGATCTTCCTCCCGGGAAGCGCCGCCGGCCCCGGCCCACAACCCGATCAGGCCGAGGAAGACCACGGTGTTGAGCATCAGCGGCGTGCGTCCGAGGAGCGGATCCCCGAACTCGTTGTGGAACAGGTCGGCCAACAGGTTGGCCGCCGTGCCGGTGAAGCCGATCAGAAAGAGGAACACGGTGAGGATGCCGAAGACCAGGCCGGTTTTCAGGGACCTGCGGATCAGCGTTTTCATCAGACCTTCTCCTCGGTGAGCACCTCGCCGACGATGCCGGTCGGGCGGAAGATCAGCACCAGGACCAGGATCCCGAAGGCGATCACGTCCTTGAGCTGGAAGTTGATCCCGAGCACCGCCGGGCCGAGGCTTTCCACCAAGCCGAGGAACAAGCCGCCGAGCATCGCGCCCGGGACGCTGCCGATGCCCCCCAGCACCGCCGCGGTGAAGGCCTTGATCCCGGGGATGAAGCCGACGAAGTGGTAGACCAAGCCGAGGTGCAGGCCCCACATCACGCCCGCCGCGCCGGCCAGCGCGCCGGAGATGATGAAGGTGCGGCTGATCACCCCGTCGACGTCGATCCCCATCAAGGCCGCCACCTGCTTGTTCTCCGCCACCGCGCGCATCGAGCGCCCGAGCCGCGTCCGCATCACCAGGGCGTAGAGCGCAAGCATCAGCAGGATCGAAAGGACAAACGTGAGGACACCGGTGTAGGGCAGGATCACGTCGGTGCCGCCGATGGCGAGGGTCCAGCCCTCGCCGCGGGTGAGCACGGCCGGGTTGGCGTAATCCCGGCGCTGGGCGCCGAACAGGAGCTGGGCGGCGTTTTCGAGGAAGATCGAGGCGCCGATGGCCGAGATCAGCGGAACCAGCCGCGGGGCGCCGCGCAGCGGGCGGTAGGCGATCCGCTCCAGGAAGTAGCCGCTCACCGTTGCGACCGCCACGCCCGCCAGGAAAGCCGCCAGAACCGACCAGACCGGGTAGGCGTCGGAGAAATTGGACGAACCGATCGGGATGCTCCGGGTCGTCTCGAGGACGAAATACCCGCCGAAGGCGCCGAGCATCATGATGTCGCCGTGGGCGAAGTTGATCATCCGCAGGATGCCGTAGACCAGCGTGTAGCCGATGGCGATCAGCGCGTACACGCCGCCGAGGATCGCCCCGGTGATGAGGAACCGGGCCCAGGTGTCGGCGCCGTATTCGGGGGCGGCGATGAAAACCTGGTACAGCCGCCACAGCAGGTACCCGGCGAATCCTGCGCCGAGCACGGCCTGGATGACCTGATAGGGTTTAATTCTTCGAGCGGGCCCGATGGGTTTTGGCATGGGCCGTCTCCTTGCCGATCGGAAGATGGTGCATCGGGGGCGTATTTTAACCGGTTATGCCGCAGCCGGAGGCGGGAAGATTCCCGCCGGGGCGCCGCCTCCCCGGAAAGGAAAAACCCCGGGGCGAATCAGGCTTGCCCCGGGGTTTTGATGCTGTTAGGTTGCAGGGTTCACCCGGCCAGGCCGGATTATTTCGGCGCCTCGACCCATTTGCCGTCCTTGACGACGTTGAAGACCGGACCGGAGGCGGAGCATTCGCCGATCTCGTCGCAAGTGATCGTGCCGGAAAGGCCCTGGTAATCCTTGACGGCGCGGACCGCCGCAACCAACTCGGCGCGCGGAATGTAAAGGTTGCCGTCGCTGGAATAGAGGGCGACGTCCTTGATGACCTTGATCAACACCGCGGCCGAGTCGTAGGCCGTCCACGAGTAGGGCGAGAGCTTGCCGGCCGGCTGGCCGTAGTTCTCCAGATACGCGGCGTCGAACGCGGTGCGGGCGTCGGAGGCCGGCGGGATCAGCGAGGTGGAGTATGCGCCTTCGCCGTTGGCGCCGGTCCGGTCGAGGAAGTCCTGCCCGAAGGTGCCATCATCACCGAAGAAGATGACGCCTTCCAGACCGGATTGCTTCATCTGGTTGACGATCACGACGCCTTCCGAGGTGTAGCCGCCGAAGTACAGCGCCTGGGGCTTCTTCGAGGCGATGTCGGCGAGCACGGCGCTGTAGTCGGATTCGCCCGGGGTGACCGCGTTGAAGGAAACCACCGTCCCGCCGAGCGAGGTGAAGATGTCCTGCACCACAGTGGCGAGGCCCTGTCCGTACGCCTGGCCGTCATGCACGATCGCCAATTTGGTGATCTTCAGCGTGTTGTAGAGGTACTCGGCGGCGAACTTGCCCTGCGCGGCGTCGGTGAACACGCAGCGGTTGAAGACGGGCGATCCCTTCTTGGTCAGATCCGGAACGGTGGCAGAGGGCGACATCATCGGGATGTTGGCGGCCTCGTAAATCGGCATGGCGGAAAGGGTCGCACCGGAGAAGATGTGCCCGGCGATCGCAACCACGGTCGGATCGGCGACCAGCTTGTTGGCCACCGCCGCACCGCCCTCGGGTGTGCCGCCGTCGTCTTCCGCGATCAGCTCGAACACGAACCCGTTGAACTCGCCGGCGTCCTGAACGGCGATCTTGGCGGCCTGGGAGATATCCTGGCCGAAGGCCGCGTTGTCGCCGGTCATCGGCGCGCCCATGCCGATCTTGATTGTCTGGCCGGGCTTGATCACGGCGCAGGATCCGTCGGCCTTGCATTCTTCCGGCACGCCGGAGACTTTACCTTCCCCGGCCGGGGCGCAGGCCGCCAGCAGCAGCGCGGCGAGAGTTGCAGCAAGGAGTATGTAGGTAAGGCGTTTCATGACTTCTCCTCCAAAAGAAAACGAAAAAGAATCGGTGACCTTTGGGATTGGACTATGGTCTACAGGGGTTTTCGATGCAGAAGCAACCACCTCCTTTTTGTGCTGCGGATAATCCACTAACGGGTTAGGCAACCGCTGTCGGGCGGGTGCGCCTGGAAAAAACGGCGGCCCGATTTGTCCGTGGAATGCGGCAAGGTTGAATGAACGCCAACGCAAATTCCAAGAGCGGCAGGGCAATTCTACCAAGATTGCCCCATTAATATCAACATACTTCCATGCCCGCGGCGCTCCAAGCCGCGGTAGGCTCCGCCAAGCGGATTATTTGAAAAAAGTCCAAAAAACCGGCTTTCCGGGAAGCTCTTCCGGATCCGGGCGGTCATACCCCAGCCGCCGGACCTTCCCCCAGTGCCCAATCGACGGCCGCGATGGCGTGCAGGCGGGTGGTCGGAAAGAGCGGGACGGGGGTATCCCCGCCGCCCACCAGCAGCTCGATCTCCGTGCAGCCCAGGATCACCCCTTCGGCGCCGCGCCGCGCCAAGCCGCCGATGATCTCCACGTAGCGGGTCCGCGATTCGGGCTTGATGATTCCCAGGCACAATTCCTGGAAGATGATGTCATGCAGGATCTGCCGATCGCCGGGCTCGGGGATGAGCACCGTCAGGCCGAATTTCTCCCGCAGCCGCCCGGCGATGAAATCCTCTTCCATGGTGAAGCGCGTGCCGATCAGCCCGACGGTCCGGAAGCCGGCGGCGCGGACGGCGTTCCCGGCCGCGTCGGCGATGTGCAGGAGGGGGATCCGGACCCCGGCCTGGATCTCGCCGGCGACTTTGTGCATGGTGTTGGTGCACACCACCAGCAATTCCGCGCCCGCCCGCTCCAGGCTCCGCCCCGCCTCGGCCAGATGCGCCGCCGCGCCGGCCCAATCGCCGCGGCTTTGAAGAGCGGCAACCTCGTCGAAATCCACCGAGTAGAGGATGCATTTGGCCGAATGCAATCCGCCCAGCCTCTCCTTCACGGCCTGGTTGACGGCGCGGTAATACTCCAAGGTGGATTCCCAACTCATTCCCCCGATCAATCCGATGGTCTTCATTGTTTCCTCCTTCGGGGCGGTCTGTAAAGGGCCATGCCCCGTCTGTGGATCGTCATGCCCGCGCCCGCCCATGGCGGAATCTGCGCCGGAAAAAGCGAGGGCGGAACCGGCGGGCACCCGGTTGCAGGGACCCCGGATTCCCATCCGAACCGGGCGGGAATCACGAACAAACAGCTGGATGAAGTTCCCCCAATACACCGTCCTGCCGCTCTGCAAACAAACCGGCGGTCACCAAATCCCCGACAAGCCGGTCAGGATCGCCAGCGCCGCCATCCCGGCGACGATCGTCCACAGCGTACTGCGGGCCCGCCAGGCAACCAGGACGGCGGCCGCGCCCGCCAGCAGGCGGTAATTCCCCGCGCGGATATCCACCACCCCGCCGGGCATGAACAGGGCCGGGGCGATCAGCGCGGAGAGCACCGCCGGCGGGACGTATTTCAAAGCGCGCCGGATCACCTCCGGCATCTCGAAGCGGCCGAAGAGGTAGATGAAGGAAAGCCGGGTGGCGAAGGTCAGCGCGCCGCCCAGCAGAAGGATCAGCCAGATGCGCATCGGCGGCCCTCCAGAACGGCGCCGACGGCGATCCCCACCGCCGCCGCGAGGATCAGCCCCAGGTTGTAGGGCAGGCCGTCGGCCATCAGCGCAGCCAGGCCGGCGGAAAGCGCCGCGGCCACCGCCGGCCGATCCCGGAGCGCCGGGACGACCATGGCGATGAAGGTGACCGGGATGGCGAAATCGACCGGCCACGAAGCGGGCAACAGGGCGCCGAAGAAGATCCCCGCCGCACTGCTGATCTGCCAGGTCGTCCACAACCCGAGCCCGGCGCCGAGGAAGAACCAGTTCCCGGCCGGGGCGATTCCTTCGCGTTCGAAATGCAGGATGGTGGCGGCGTAGGCCTCGTCGGTGAGCAGGTAGGCCGAGAGGGCCTTCCAGCGCGCCGGGAGGCGGGCGAAGTACGGGGCGATCGAGGCGCTGTAGAGCATGTGGCGCAGATTGACGACCGCGATCGTCAGCACGACGACCAGGCCCGGCGCGGACTGGCCGATCAGCTGGGCGGCGATGAGCTGGGCGGATCCGGCGAAGACGATCGACGACATCGCCTGCGCGGCCGGCGGCGGGATCCCGGCGTCGAGCGCCAGCGCGCCGTAGATCAGCCCGAAGGGGAACACGCCGAGCAGCAGCGGGAACACGGCGCGCAAACCCGCCGCGAAGGAACGCAGGTGGGGCCTCATGGTTTCCTGGAAGGAAGAATGGTCCGCCGGCAGACGGGAGATCTCTCCGCCGGCCGTCCCCTGGGTCCGCTATGCGGGCCGTCCGGATCCAGGGCATTATACCCGGCTGTTTCCGTAGTCTCCGATCGGCGCCGGCTTCGAAAAATCGGAAACGGTATAAAATGCTCCCGGCGGCTTGAATGCGGCAACGCCTACGACCGTCCGGCGCGGGAGTTGGATGGAAGGCGGCCGGGCCGGCCGCCGGCGGCGCTCCGTCGGCGGAATGCGGGATGAAAGACAACGCGGATGGTTCGCCTTCTGCGGCCTGTTTCAGGACGACAACCCGCTGCTCTTTGCGGCGGGAGGTCAGATGTGGAACGGGGAAGCGTTCTCCCGCAGAACGTCGCTATCCGAATCGGAAGCCCGAATGGCCCATCGGGTCGAGCAGGATCACTCCGGCACCCTGCCCGAGCAAGCCGCCGCACCTAAACCGAAGGGCGGGTGTTCGACCAGCGACATCGTCCCGATAATTTTTTAACCGTCATCTACAGCCAACATTCCACCGCCGGCCGGGGCGGGGAGCCGGGAGTGAGCGTGAACATACTTATCCTGCAGGGCAGTCCCAACAAGAAGGGGAACACCGCCGCGCTGGCAAAAAGTTGCCTTGAAGGAATCCTAAGCCGGCATCCGGATGCGGCCGTCGCCGAATTCTGGTTGAACGACCTCTCGATCCGGCCCTGCCAAGCCTGCTTCCAATGCCGCGGCAAAGCCCGCTGCGTGATCCAGGACGACATGCAGTTGATCTATCCGGCGTTGGAGGCGGCGGACCTCGTCCTCTTCGCGGTTCCCATCTACTGGTGGCACCTGAATGCCCAGACCAAGCTTTGCCTGGACCGGTTCACCGCCCTGCTCTCCCCGGACGACAAACTGCCGGCGCTGGAGGGCAAAACGGTCGTCTTGGTCGTCAGCTACAACTATGAATCCTGCGCCGAATGCACCATTAAAATGTTTGAGGATTTCAAATCCTGGATCGGGATCACCCTGGAAGTGGTCCGGCATTGCGCCAAGGATGGACCGGCGTCCTCCCTGCCGCAAAAAATGCGCGAGGCCTATGATAAGGGCAGGTCGATTGAAATCGAACCCCCCGCCTCCTGAACGCCCCGCGGGGGACGGCGTCGGCGCCGGAGCCGCGGAGAAGGGGCCGCTTCCGATCGGATGAAGGATTTCAGGGTAGCCATCGCTTCCCCGAGCCATCTGGCTCCGATTGTGGAAATCCTCACGGAAAGGCGCGCGTGGCTCGAGGAAAAAGGCGTCCGCCTACTGCCCTTTCCTGTGCGGGAGGATTGGGTGCGCCAAGCCCTGGAACGCGGGGAATTTTTCGTTGCGGAGTCGGGCCGGGAGTTCGTCGGCGTCTTCCGCTTGCTCGACTCCGATCCGGCCGTCTGGCCGGACCGGGCGGACGCGGCTTTCTACATCCATACCTTAACCGTCGGCCGGCGGCGGCACGGCCGGGGAATCGGCGGATCCATGCTGGGCTGGATCGAAGCCCGTGCGGCCGAGTGCGGACGCCGGTTTCTGCGTTTGGATTGCTTCGTGGAGAATCCGGTCCTGTGCGCCTATTATGCGCGGGCCGGATTTGAATCCTGCGGGATCAGGGAAATCCAGGTCCGTGGGACGCGGATTGCGGTGCGGCGTTTCGAAAAGGCGGTCCGCCCTTCCTGAGTGCGGCTTGGGGCAGGCGTTTGTCGCCCGCCATGAGTTGGCGCATGCGCGCGACGCGGCTTCCGGAAATTTCAACTGCGCGGAAAGGGAATCCGCCGCCACCCGCGACGCGGCCCCGGCCTATCCGGCGGGTTTCGTGGAGACGGTCGTCTCTTGCCTGTGGATTTCGTACCAGGATCCCCCCGACAAACATTGCTGGCTGTTCGGCAGTTGGCGGATATTTAAATTCGTCGTGTTGCTCTGATCCGCGGGGTGCATGCCCCGCCCTTGAAAGGTTTGACCGGCGGGAGCGTTTGTGGCGCGGCATTTGCCTTGTTCGCGCCCGGCGGACAGGGGAAAGCGCCGGACCGTTGCGGAATTAAAAGCCGCATATGGCGGGAAAGGATTGATCATGCTGTCGATGCTGGCGGATGGAATTCCGGTCTTCTTCGACGAAGGCGACCGCGACGCGGGGGAATTGATGATGGCGGCGGTGGCGCAATCCCTGCGCGTCATCCGCGAATCCTGGGGGTTGGCGGGTCCGGAGGACTGCCGGGTGTATGTGATGACCGCCTGGCCGCGGTTCATCTTCCAATCCGCGCCGTGGTCCTGGCGGATTCTGCTGGCCGTCACGTTCCCGTTCTGGTTCGACCGCGCGCGGCGGATGTGGCCCTACAGCGCCGGGTGGACCCAGCGCTACGGCCGGCGCACCGCGATCGGGATCAAGCCGCTGCGCCTGCTGGAGGCCGCCGACAAAAGCGTCGGCCTGCACATGTACGAGGAGGAGAAGGATCCGCCGACGAAGATCCGGCACATCCTGTGCCACGAATTGACCCACGCCTGTTCGGCGCACCTCCAGCCGCCCGCCTGGCTCAACGAGGGCTTGGCGATGGTCGCGGTAGACCGCTATCTGCAGAAAAACACCATCCGGACGGATACGCTGGAGCTGATCCGCAACGCCCGCCCGAAGGCGGCGCCACCGACCTACCGCGAAATGTCGCGCCTGCACGGACGGGAGCTTGCGTATCATGCGGTGCGCGGCTACTGGATGGTCCGCTATTTGGAGGAAACGCGCCCGGGTTTCCTCAGGCGGTTGCTGTCCGCGTGGCCGGGGGCGGCGGCGCTGAATTCCCGGATCGCCCTGGAATTGGGCCTGGACCCCGCGGAGCTGTGGATCCGGATCGACGGACAGATGGCGGAGTATTTCGAGGATCGGGCGGATCGCGCCAAAAAGGAGAAATGAAAATGCCGGTTTGGACGGTGGTGATCCTGGTGGGTGCCGGCCTGTACTGCCTGGCCGGGGCGGTTTTCGATTGGGAGTGGTTCCTCGGCGGCCGGAGATCGGAAATCTTCGTCCGAATCCTCGGCCGGCTGGGCGCCCGATTTTTGTACGCGTTAGTCGGTTTACTCGTCGCCGGAATCGGAATCGCCGGCGCCTTGGGATGGATCTGATGCCGGGCCGCCCGGCGGCGTGCATGCTTGGGGGCGGACCCGCGGGCGGCCGGAAGGCTGTTTCCCGGCGGAATGCCTTTTCATGAAAGCCTTGGCGTTGTGCGGCGACAAATGGCATCCGGAAGACGTTGCGCGCCGGGGCTTGGCGGCTCTCCGCGATCCGGATTTCACCTTGGCGTGGAGGACGGACGCCCGCGCCTGGCCCGAGGCGCGGTTGGATGACTTCGCGCTTGTCATACTGGCCAAATCCAACAACGCCTCCTCCTCCGATCCGGCTCCCTGGATGACGGACGCCGTCCAGGCCGCCTTCGCCGAGTTCGTCCGCCGGGGCGGCGGATTGCTCGCGGTCCATTCGGGCGCGGCCGAATACGAAAACGCGCGCGTCCTGCGGGGATTGCTGGGGGGCGTGTTCTCCCGCCATCCGGATCCTTGCCCGGTGACCCTCATTCCGCGGGAAGGGCACCCGCTGGCCGCCGGAGTTGATTCGTTTACGGCGGTGGACGAGCACTACTTCATGGAAATGGACGATCCGGAAGCGGATGTGTTTGCGATTACCCGCTCCGAGCACGGGGAACAACCGGGCGCTTGGAGGCGGACGGAGGGGCAGGGGCGCGTGGCGGTGCTGACGCCCGGCCATAGCTTGGAGGTCTGGCTCCATCCCTCCTACCAAACCTTGATCGGCAATGCCGCACGCTGGTGCGCGAAATTGACCTGAGGCCGGCATTCCGAAACCGGCGGCGGGTTAGGTTTGATCAAAAACCGAATCGGAGAGAGGGCCTATGGAGATCCGACTCGCCGCGAGGGCGGACGGGCAGGCGATCAAAGAGCTGGCGAAGGAGGTTTTCCGCGACGATCCCTTGATGCGCTTCTTCCTGCGGCAGGACCGTCGGCGGGAAGCGGCGCTTGACTCTTTCTACGAGTTCATGGTTGTCGACTACAGCCTGCCCTGCGGCTTGTGTTGGGTGACGGCGGATGTTTCGGGGGCCGCCCTGTGGATGCCGCCCGGGAGGTGGGAGCCGCCGCCGGCGATGCAGATCGCCATGGTCGGCGTCGTCCCCCGTTCGTTCGGCTGGCGGGACCTGTTGTTGAAGTTCGGGCAACGGCAAAAAATCGACGGTTGCCATCCGAAGCGGCCTCATTATTACCTGTCCGGGCTGATGGTGCGGGCGGACCGGCGCGGAAAAGGAACGGGCTCGGCGTTGTTGCAGCCGATCCTCAGGCGGAGCGACCGCGAAGGAATCGGCTGCTACCTCGAGGCCAGCCTGGAACGCAACGTGGAATTTTACCGGAGGCACGGATTCGCCGTCGCGCGGCGGCTGGAAATCGGCCCCGGGAGAGTTCCGGTCTGGACCATGTGGCGCGAACCGAAGAAGCCCGGCGATTAATCTTGTGCGCGCCTTTTCGCGCGAGCCCGGCCGGAGGACGGCCGCCTGCTTGATCGGCCGGTGCTTTGCGGCGAATCGACTCCTGTTTTGCTCCGCCGCCGGAAACGCGGACCAGCCCGTCGCGGACGATCCGCCGGACACCTTTTGGGTAGAATGGGGCGTATCCGGATCGGCCTTTGGCAGACGCCGGCCCGTCCGGAAAACGAAAGGAAGGACGGCTTTGAACAGACTCGCCATCATCGCAGCGCTGTCGCTGGCCGTGGCGTCGACCGCTTGCTCGCCGGACGGCGCCGCCTCGCAGGAGTCGCCAGCCGCCCCGCCCGAATACGGCTACATGCTTCAGCCGCTGACGGCGGAAGAAGCGTCGCCGTTCGCGGGAACATGGAAGGGCAGCATCTCCGGGTTCGATTTCACCTTGTGGATTGCCGCCGAGGACGACCGGGTTTCGGCGCTCTTGGAGATCGACGGGCAAACCGAATCCCTGTTTGTCCTGTCCGCGAACGAAACAACCCTGTACCTGTTTCGGGACAGGGACAACGCCTGCATCTCCCTGTACGCCGATGAGGGCGGCCGGATGATCATGGAATATTACGAGCAGGGCGCGCCGCGGGTGATTCCGCTGAGAAAGGGATAACCGGGCGGAGAAGAGGCCGCGGGATGCCGATGCGGGCCTCTTCGATTAACGGCCGCGCGCAAGACGCCGGAACCGGTAATCGCGCCGGAGTCTTTCCGCAACAGGCTCCTTCCGCGTTGAGGGGAGTCGGACCGCGGACCGTCCGCCTCGCACGGCGAAGGCGGCGCCGGCTTCGGAGCGTACGGGCGGCTCTCCGCCGGAAAATTCGGTCCCCAAGGAGGTTCCATGCCGAAGAATCCAGAATACGTCCCCGGGGTATGCAACATCGGCCCGGCGGAAATCCGGATGAGAAAACGGGCCGGATGGATGGGGTTGGCCGCCGCCGTCGTCTTCGGAGCGGCGCTGATTCTCCTGCCGATTCCCCGCCTCTGGCGGCTGGCCGTGTTCTTCCCGGCCGCCATGTCCGCGCTCGGCTTCCTCCAGGCGGCGATGCATTTTTGCGCCGCGTACGGCGTGCTGGGGGTCTTCAACCTCGGCGTCCGAAACGGCGAGACCGACACCGTGGAGCAGGCGGAATTCCGGCGCCAGGACCGGATTAAGGCGGCGCAGATCATCCTTTACTCGATCCTGGCGGGGGCGGCCGCCGCGGCCGCCGTTTATTTGGTTTAGGCTTTCGGCCGACCTTTGGCTCCCCCCCGGCCGCATGGCACGCCCGGTCGGCCGGATTCCCTTCCCATGGCCGAGTTGGCGGCGGCATTCCCCGCTGCGGGAAGAAGGACTGAAGACCCGCGGGCGCGGAAATCGGCGGTCCGGGCGAGGGGGAAAGGCAAAGCCGCGCGGCGCCGGATTTGTCGTCCGTGATATTCATGAAGGGCGGCCGGGGGCGGAAGCCCGTCAGCCTTCGGCCGCTCCGCGGAATCGGAGAAAAACATGAAGAAGACTGCCTTCATGCTTATCGTTGCCCTCGCGGTCCTGCTGCTTTCCGCCGCCATTGTCGACAGTTCCCTGACTTTAGCCGATTACGTCGTCTACAATTCCTGGCTGGGCATCCTCGGGCGGTGGCGCGACACCCGCAACTACTACCATGAAATCGAATTCCGCCTGGACGGATCCTTCCACGAATACCTTGAGGCGACGGAGGTGGCCCGCGGCGATTTCAAGCCGGATGGGGCCCACATCGTTTTCTACTACGATCCGGTTGTCTGCGAGTACAACCGGATCGATTGCGTAAAACGCGTGCGTTTCGACCTGGGGGAAGCCACGCTTGTCCTTGGGGAAGGGGCGGATTCCTTTTTGTATTCTCGTGTGGCGGAAGCGTATTTCTTCGACGCCCGGCCGGGGACGCTCCGGGCCTGCCTGGAAGAGGGACGGGAGGCCGCGGCCCGCAATCCGATTCGCCCTTGTGCGGCGCTCCGGGGAACTTCTTGGCGTTCCGGCGCGGCATAGCGTCGGGCGGGAGGAAACGGCGTTTTGCCGTTTGAGGGAGGGCCGGTTAGAATTAACTCCGTCATCAGGCGGACAGCCGCGGGCTTGCCACCGCGGGTCTTCGGGGGGAGCGGATCTTTTTCCATTCAGGAGGATCGACATGGGCGACAAGGGAAGCAGAGACAAAGCCGGCCGGGAGCAGAGGAAAAAAGCCAAGCACACCCTAAAGGAAAAGAGAAAACTGAAGCACGAGAAGAAGTCGAACACGAACGTGACGAATATTCCGATCGCCTGATTGCTTTCCGCCGCGAAAACCCGAATCCGCTCCGGTAAGAGAAAGCGGGGAGGCGGACGATGCCTGCCGTCGGCCGCTTCCCCGTCCGGATTCCCGCCGGCGGAAAACCGCTTCCCATCCGGATATGGAGTATGCCGATCCGAAACGGGCTTCCCCGACCGCTGAAATACATCCTGATCGGCTTCCTGCTGTGGGTGATCGTCGATTGGGGTACCGCCGGCGGTTTTCGTTGGGCCTACTTTGAAACTTACGGGTTTTTGCTGCTGTTTTTTTATCTCGGGTTTCCGATCCTGTTTGCCTTTCTGATATACCGTTGCGGTTGGTCGCAACGCAAATTGCTGATGGCCGAAGCGGCCGCCGTCTTCCTGGTGGAAGCCGTCTGCGTCCGAAACCCGTTTGTCCTCTCCTTCCCGCTCCTGCTAATCGGAATTCCGCTGGCCTTCTGCGTGTACGCCCCGTTGGTTTATTTCCCGCTCTGGATCCTCACCGGCGAGATGGGGAAGCGCAAATATTTGGCCGGCTTCCTGACCCTGGTCGTTGCGGCGATCACCTTCCTATCTGTATTCGGCGGAAAAAGCAAGTAAGAGCCACAAAGAACACGAAGGGCGCAAAAGGGAAAGTGCCGAGGATGGCTTTTTTATGTGCCTTATGTTTCTTTTGTGGCCGAAT
>JAFGKK010000126.1 GCA_016928575.1 Anaerolineales bacterium | reverse complement strand
TACCTGGCGTAAGCATTCGTCGTTGGGGTATGTTTCCCCGGACGAGTTTGAGCGCCGCCTATCCGTTCAGGCTTAACCTGGTGTCCGTCAAATGGGGGGAGCTCCATTTAGTGTTGTGTTCTAAAAAATCCGTATTTACTCAGCCCTCCCCTCCTATCCCATGGTCCTCCCCTCGCTTTCCCTCGCTTACCTCGGGACAGGCGCTCCGGGACGGGTTCGGGCACCTTTCCCGGAATTGCGCCGGGACCGGCTCCCCAGCCCCACAACAACGGAAAAAAAGAATGTAATTATTCAAAGCCATTAATCTAGAGAATTGGACTGGGAGAATGTATCCCGGAACGCATGTTCCGCGCGGAGCGCGGGACAGTGGCGGGAGGATGGGATGAGGGGAAAAAGAAAGTTGTTATTTCCGGGCTTTATATATTTCTTGCATCGGGGTTAGCAGACATAAAAATCCATTTATTATTATGATTCGTAAAAGGGGTGCCTGGAAAGCGAAAAAACGATCCTTAAATTCTACATAACAGCGCGAACTATGCTTCTATAGTATAGATAAAGCGGGACATAAAAAAACGGTTACTGTTCAGCTGGCGATTGTCATGCCGGCGCCCGCCCTCGGCGTGTTCTTTGGCGGGGGTGAAATTATCCGGCATCCAGTAAAGCTGCAAAAAATATTGGACCCCGGCTTCGAACCCCGCTTCCCCCGCTTTGCGAGGGCGGGCGCAGGGGAACCACGCCGGGGTGACGGACAAAACCTATAATACTGGTGATATTATGCTGAGATTATTCAGTCGAAATAAGCTGCCTGATAAGCAGTTACAAAAATCGAATGATTATTCTGGTCCTATCCGAAAAACCAAGGAGCAGAAAAAGGCCGATTCGCGCTCAGCGGCGAACAACCCAAGCGCGGCAAGGACAATCGCGAACCCGAATCACATGGTTTTTTCTGCGAACCGGATTTCTCAAGCGGTGTTCTGGGCCGCCGCGGCGGCTTTCCGCCGGCCGGCGGACAGGTCTTTGAAGAAGAACGGCGAATACAACAGCAGGCAGATCGCCGTCCCGATCGCCTCGATGCTCAGAATGTACCACGGCCAGGGGCCGAGCACGTCGATCAGGCTGGCCGTCTCCGGTTTGTGGGCGATAAACAGGTAGTTGCTTCCGGTCAGTTGGTTGAAGACGAAGATCACCGCCATGTAAACGTTCATCACCACCGCCACGCGCAGGAGGGATTTCGGATACGGGCGGAATTTTTCGACGGCGGTCATGTAGACCGCGCAGAGGATCAGCAGCCCGTGGGCGGTCATCGTCTGGAAGAACCGGTAGTGCGGAAAGCCGTATATCCCCACGTCGGGGGTGAGCAGCGCCTGGATCGCCGCGCCGATCCCCAGGAAATAGCTGAACTCGTAAATCGCGTAACTGCGGGTAATCAGCATGACGGCGCTGGCGAAGACCATGATCGAGCAGATGTGAAGCGGCAAGTTATACTGGAAGGTCCATAAACCGTAATGGATGTTCCAGGCATGGTAGGCCAGCTCGTTGCCCACCAGCCCGACGGCGAGGGCCCAGCGGGCGAGGGTTTTCATCGGCGGGGAAAACCGATCGCGGAGGGCGTATATCAGAATGCACGCCAAAAGGACCAGGATCAGGCTCGCCGCGTGCGGAACGTTGCCCATCTCAAAAGGAGGGCCGGCGTAATCGCTGGTAAAGAACTGCTCCATCCCGTTTCTCCATCCGCGCAGAATTAGGCGGAATATCCGGCGCCGCGGATTTCCACTCCCCGGATACGACAACACCGCCGGCGGACCGACGGTGTTCTTCTTCGGGACGAACCAAGGATTTTTACCCTTCCCCCCAAAGCCATTCCCACCAAATCCGCCAGTTAGGAACCGTTCCGGAAGAATCCTCCTCCGGTTCGGGGGTCGCCGCCGGCGCGGTCGGGGCGATCGGCTGGACCAGCACCTCGCCCGGCAGGACCATCTTGCCCTCGGCGCGGGCCCAGTCTGCCACGGCTTCGTCGGATTGCGCCCCGGCGATTTGGGTCGCCATGCGGTTGGATTCTTCCGCCAGCTGGGTCACCTGGCCGCCGATCTGGCGCTCCAGGTCGCGCAGTTCAGCCGCCTGGCTGATCCGGCGCCACAACTCGCCGAAGACCAGTAGGAAGATGACGATGGCGGCGGCGACGAGGAGTTTGCTCTTCCGCGAAGAAGAACCGGCGGGATTGGAATTGATCGTTTGCATTTTCTTGTCGCATAAATAATACGATGGAACGGGGCGCAAAACAAGAGGATCGCCCAACCCTAAGGGTTCCCAAGGGTTCCTGTCAACCCTAAGGGTTCCGAAGGGTTCCCAAGGGTTCCTGCCAACCCTAAGGGTTCCCGCGACTTGCCAATTCGCGCGTTTGGTGTATCCTCGGAGCAGGCCGGAGACGCCTGCCGGCGTCCTCTTTCTTGGAGCGGCGGCCGAATGGAGTTCTCGCGGCGGCCGAAAGGAGCGGGCAGCATGGAAAATAAAATCGGAAAGGTGACGCATTACTTCAACCACATCAGCGTGGCCGTGCTCGACCTCGGCGCCGAGTTGAAAGTCGGGGATACGGTCCGCTTCCTCGGGCACGGCGCCGACTTCACCCAGACCATCGCTTCGATGGAGATCGACCACAAGAAGGTCCAGTCCGCCGGTCCGAAGCAGGAGGTGGCGATGAAAACGGCGCAGCCCGTCCACGAAGGCGTTGAGGTGTTGAAGGTTTCATAGCCAATCCGCAATCCCAATCGGTATGCATGATTTCCTGCGGGGGGAACAAACGGATGCGGGAATAGAATCCGCCCGCCGGAGGCTGCCTCCGGCGGGCGGTGTGGTTGACTCCGAATCGGGCGGCCGGGTGGAATTGCCGGGGTGCCCGCTTCTACTTCTGGCAGTGTGGGCAGAAGTAGCAGGTTCCCCCGAGATATTGGATCTTCTGGATCTTCTTCCCGCATTCCGGGCAGGGCCGGCCGGCGGCGTGTTTATCCAGAATCCGGATGTACCCTCCCGGGCAGCCGAACAAATCGGTCTCGTCGTTCCGTCCCCCCATCCGGATGGCTTGTTCGACCGTCGACCGGATCGACAGATAAAGCGTTTTTATCTCCCCGGAACGGAGTTGCTCGACCGGGCGGCGGGGATGGAGTTTCGCACGGAATAGGATGTCCTGCGCGATCGAATTCCCGAGGCCGGGAATGAGTTGATCCTGCGTCAGCAGGCCCTTGGCGCTGTGCTTCTGGCCGCCGACGACTTCCTTCACCAGTCCGGCGAAATAATCCGGCGTGAAGTCCTTGTCCAGCGGGGTCGGCCGCATCCCCCGAATGTACTGCCGCTCGAGCTCCTTGCCTTTCTCGTAGAGTTCCATCGCCCCCCACATCGCGGTGGTGACGGTAAACGACGAACCGTCTTCGAAAGCCAGGTGGAGGTGGTATTTCTTCGGCAGCGGCGAGCCGGCGGGGTGCAGGAGCGCCTTGCCGCCGAACTCGCCGAGTACGAGCTCGTATCCGGGAAGGAGGGGAAGGAACAGCCACCGCCCGCGGGCGGTGGCTTTGCCGACCTTTTTCCCGCGCGTCAGCTTCTCGAACTCGGCCGGTTTACGGTTGTACCAGACGAATTTGTGGGGCGAGTTTCCCAAACTGCCCCGGCGGATCACTTTTCCCGTCAGGGCTTCGTTCATCTGCACGGACAGATTGACGACTTCGGGTAGTTCAAACATGGGTCTTTTTCCTACGTCCGGGAGGAATTGATGGGATTTTCAGGAAATAATCCGGATTTGAAAAAATTTTTTCTTCCCGTCTGCAAATCTTTTGTAATAATTCCATTCATCCAATTCTTTTTCTATTTTCGTTTCGAGCTTGGTCGTTTCGCCGTTTGGATGAGCTTTTTGGGAGTCATCGCGGCGATGCTCTCGCCGATCAACTCCAGGGGCAGGTCTTCGAGTTTGCGGAAACGCACGCACGATTTGCCGACGTCCATCCGCTTGCCGCTTTTGCGGTAAGCCGCTTCGAATTTGCGCCGCGCGGCCTTGTCGCCGTAAATCCCCATCAGGTAGAGCGCCATATGATTCTTCTGGGAGGCGAGAGCCGCATAGAGCAGGGGTTGTTTGTTGTACGTATCCGGATGCGTTTTCAACGGAACTTGGTAGGCGATCATCCCCCAATTGACCGCTTCTTCAAACCCCCGGGGAAGGTTTTTAAGGATGATCCGCCGCACGGCTTCGATCGCCGTCCGGCGGTCGGCCGGCAGACCGGCCAAGAATCCGGCGACGGTTTTCGCCTGTGATCGCATACGGGCCTCCCGGAACGGCCAAAAAAACCGGATAGGAAAGATGGGATGGAAGGGTCGGCGGATCCCGTCCGGAAAACCGGTTTAGCGGATTTCCAGCATCACCACCGACCCGGCCGGCAGTTCGATCCGCAGCGCGCCGTCCCGGATCGCCGCGCCTTCAAACGGAACGGGCTTGACGGCATCCGGCGCATCCGGCGTGTTGCAGCGGTTGATCGAATCGGCCGCAAGGATCCGGCCTCCGACCCGCACGGGTTCCATCCCGCGGACCTCGGCCGGGAAGGCGAACGCGCGACCGGGATCGAGATTGCATAGGGAGAGGTGGATCGCTCCGTCGTCCGATCGCGAGGCCGAGGCGTGGACGGATGGGATCGCCCGCTTCCCGAACCGGTACGGGGCGCAGGACACGGCGACCGGCAGCAGGGTCGAGTCCTGGTGGGCCGCGTACATTTCGAACACGTGATAGGTCGGCGTGAGGATCAGCATCCCGCCCTCGGTCAGGATCGGCGCCTGCAAGACGTTGACCGTCTGGGCGATGTTGGCCATCCGCACCCGGTCGCAATGGCGGTTGAAGGTGTTAAGGGCGATTCCGGCGACGAGCGCGTCGCGGAGGGTGCTCTGCTGGAACAGGAATCCGGGATTGGTGCCCGGCTCGACGTCGTACCACGCGCCCCATTCGTCGACGATCAGGCCGATCCGTTTCTGCGGATCGTAGCGGTCCATGATCTTCGCGTGTTTGGCGATCATCCCGTCCAGGAGGAGGATCTTCCTGAGGGCGGAAAACCATTCCTCCTCGCCGAATTGGGTCGCGGAGCCCTTGCGCTCCCAGGTTTGGGGGACGACGTAGTAGTGGAGCGAGAGGCCGTCCATGAACTTGGCCGCCTCGCGCATCAACACTTCGGTCCAGCCGTATTGGAAATCGCAGGCACCGCAGGCGATCTTGTAGAGTTGGTTTCCCCCGAAATTACGGCAATATGTGGCATAGCGGCGATACTGGTCGGCGTAATATTCCGGGCGCATGTTCCCGCCGCAGCCCCAGTTTTCGTTGCCCACGCCCCAAAAGCGGACCGGCCAGGGCGCTTCCCGGCCGTTCGCCCGTCGCAGTTCCGCCATCGGGCTCTTGCCGCCCAGCGTGATGTACTCCACCCATTCGCCCATCTCGCGCACCGTCCCGCTGCCCATGTTTCCGCAAATATACGGCTCGCAGCCGAGCTGTTCGCAGAGGTCCAGAAATTCGTGGGTGCCGAAGCGGTTGGTTTCGATCACGCCGCCCCAGTGGGTGTTGACCATCGCCGGGCGCGATTCGGCCGGGCCGATCCCGTCGCGCCAGTGGTACTCGTCGGCGAAGCAGCCGCCGGGCCAGCGCAGGACGGGGATGCGGATCCGGCGCAGCGCCTCGACCACGTCGGTGCGGATCCCGCGCACGTTGGGGACGGCCGAATCCGGTCCGACCCACAAGCCGTCGTAGATGCAGCGGCCGAGGTGTTCGGCGAAATGGCCGTAGATGTGGCGGCTGATCTTCGGGCCCGGACGGTCGGCGCGGATGATCATTTTTTCGGTCGGCAAATTTCACCTCGCTCCGTAAAGAGATTTTACCGCAGAGGCGCGGAGAGCGCAGAGGTTTTCTTCTTATCCTCTGCGTCCTTTGCGTCTTTGGGCCCGCCCACCGGGGGCGGGCTCTGCGGAAAGGTTTTTACCGCGGCAGTTCCAGCACCATCGCCGTGCCGTAATCCGGCGCGGTCTGGACTTCCAACCGCCCGCCGATCATCGCCGCGCGCTCGCGCATCCCCGCCAGCCCGAAGTGCCCCTGCGCCACGAAGCGCGACAAATCCGCGCCGCCGTGAATCCCCCGCCCGTCGTCGGTGACCGTCAGGCGCAGACGGTCCGGATACTCCGTCAGGCGCACCTCGATCTCCGAGGCGTCCGCGTGCTTCACCGCGTTGCGCAGCGCCTCCTGGGCGATGCGGAAAACCGCCACCGCGGTTTCGTCCGGGAGGCGAATCTCGTTTTCGGGAACCTCCAGGCTGAGCGAAGTCCGGGTGTCTTTGGCGGTTAATTCGATCAGTCCCTTGAGCGCGGCGGCCAGCCCTTGCTGGAGCAGGGGAGGGCGCAGGTCGTGGCAGATGGCGCGCAACATATGCACCGCCTCGCCGGAGCGCACGGCCAAGCCGGAGGCGGAGTCTTCCCGGACGACCGGCTCGTTTTCAAGCGCCTTAAGGTCTCGGCTGATCGCGCACAAATCCTGGAGCACGCCGTCGTGCAGGTCGCGCGCCAGTCGCCCGCGTTCGTCCTCCTGCGCCGCCACCACCTTCCGGTATAGCGAGCGGATTTCCTCCGCCGCCTGCTGCTCCTTCCGCGCGAAGTGGAGGGATTCGAGGATGACCGCCGCCTGCCGGCTGAGGTTGGTCAGGCAGGAAAGGTCCGCGGGCGAAAATTGAATTCCGCCGGAGCGCTCCCCGAGCAGCCACATCCCGCGCAGCATGGCGCCGCGCATCAGCGGGACCCAGGCTTTGGTCCACTCCAAGCCCGCCGTCCCCTCGCGGATGATTTCACGGAGCCTACCCCGGTCGGCGCGCAATGCCTCGCCGCTCGAGGTCACCCAGCGCACGCCGGCATGGCTGACGGGCAGGCTCACGGCGCCGCCGAGCGGATCCTTCAGCGTGAACTCTTCCGGCAGAAGCAGGACCGCCCGTTTCACCCCGAACTCGCGCGGAATATCCGCGGCAAGCAGGACGGCGAGCGATTGTTCCTCCAACGCTCCGGCCATAAGCCGGCCGTAGCGGACCAGCAGTTCCGCGTGATCGACCGGCTCGCCGTACCGCCTCCGGTCGAGTGTGAGCCGAATCCTGCCGGCGACCCATGCGCCGAGGGCGAGCGTGATCCACCCCAGCGCAATACCCGACAACAACATCACGGCGTCCACTAGCATGAATATGAGCCTTTTTCCATGTCACCCGAACGCCTTCCGAACGATGGTTTCACGACGGAGGGCAGTGAAGAGTCTGAATATGCATCGGGAGATGCTTCGTTCCCTTGGCAAAGTCCGCGCCAAAAGCGGTCGCTCAGCACGACAACCCTAGATCAGCCGGCGCTCGGCCGCCGCCTGCAACGCTTCGTGGCGGCTGTGCACGCCGAGCTTGGCGTAGATCGCGCTGAGGTGGTTGCGCACCGTGCCGGGGGAAATGTGCAGCGATTCGGCGATCTGCGGATTGGGCAGGCCGCGGCGGGCCAGCCGCAGGATCTCGATCTCCCGCTCGGAGAGCGTTTTTTCGGATTCGCCGGCGCGGGTGATCTCCGCCAGCGCGTCGTGCGCCTGCGGGCTGAGGTAGATCTTGCCGGCGGCGAGGTCGTGGACGATCCCGTCGATGCGCGAGACGTAATCGTCGTCCTTCAAGATATATCCGTACACGCCGGCCTGGAGCAGCTCGCGGACGAGCGCCGGTTCGAGGTGGGCGCTGATGACGCAGACTTTCAGATCGGGGAAATCCGCACGCAAGGCGCGCACCGCCGTCCGGGCGTCGAACTCCGGCTCGAGGAAAAGGTCGAGGAGCAGCACGTCGGGCGAAGAGCGGCGCACCAGGTTCATCGCCTCGCCCCCGCGGCGGGCTTCATCCACCAGGCGGATGTCGGGCGTGCGTTCGAGCAGCGTGCGCAAGGCGATGGCGACGTGCGGGTGGTCGTCGACGATGGCGACCCGGATCATGGCCGCGCCTCCTTCAGAGCGCTTTGAAAATCATTTTACCCATAAAAACGGATGGATTCCAACCACTAAAAGCACAGAGGGGCACGGAAGAAAGGAAGGGGAAAAAGCTCCGTGATCCTCCGTGTTCTTCGTGGAGAAAGGGGTTCAATCCACGGAGGGCACGGAGGGGCACGGAAAATGCTGGGGGCAAAAAGTCTCCGTGATCCTCCGTGTTCTCCGT
>JAFGKK010000125.1 GCA_016928575.1 Anaerolineales bacterium | reverse complement strand
CAGGAGAGGGGGAAGGGGTTGTGGGGTTGGGGGTGAGGAAAGGGCAGGGACGGGGGGCTGAGGAGATACGAAAAAAGAATATAATCAGAATGTCTATGGCAACAATCACCCCGCCTGGGTAATAGTAACTCCGCACGGAACCTGCGGAATGCCCATCCGATTTATTAGCCTTAAATGGATAAAAAGTCGCTGACCGAAGCCGATATCCGCACCAAGTTCATCACTCCGGCGCTCACCGGCAAGTGGGACCGGATGACTCAGTTGCGCGAGGAGCTGCAGTTCACAAAAGGCCGGATCATTGTGCGCGGCCGGACGGTGAAGCGCGGCGAGGCCAAAAAGGCCGATTACGTCCTGTATTACAAACCAAGCATCCCGATCGCGGTTATCGAAGCCAAAGACAACACCTGCGCGCTGGGCGACGGGATGCAGCAGGCGCTCGCCTACGCCGAGGCGCTCGATGTGCCGTTTGTCTATTCTTCTAATGGCGACGCTTTTCTTGAACACGACCGCACCGGAAAATCCGACCCCGTGGAGCGCGAAATCCCGCTCGACGCCTTTCCTTCGCCCGATGAACTGTGGGCGCGCTGGCAGGCCGCCAAGGGGCATTCCCCCGCCGAGACGGCCATCGCAGCCCAGGAGTATTTCGCGGACCCGGCCAAATCGCCGCGCTATTACCAGCAGGTGGCCGTCAACCGCGCGGTCGACGCGATCGCCCAGGGCCGAAAGCGCGTGCTGATCGTGATGGCCACCGGCACCGGCAAAACTCTTGCCGCTTTCCAAATCATCTGGCGGCTGTGGAAATCCAAAGCCAAAAAGCGGATCCTCTTCCTGGTGGACCGCAACATCCTCGCCGATCAGACCAAGACCAACGACTTCAAACCCTTCGGCCGGGCGATGACCAAAATCACCAACCGCAACGCCGATAAAGCCTACGAGATTTACCTGGCGCTGTATCAGGCGGTATCCGGGACCGAGGAGGAGCAGAACATCTACCGGGATTTCTCGCCCGGGTTCTTCGATCTGGTAATCGTGGACGAATGCCACCGCGGCAGCGCCGCCGCGGACGCCAACTGGCGGCGGATCCTGGAATATTTCTCCTCCGCCACGCAGATCGGGCTGACCGCCACGCCCAAGGAAACCCGCGACATCTCGAACATCGATTACTTCGGCGAGCCGATCTTCACCTATTCGCTGCGCCAGGGGATCGAAGACGGCTTCCTCGCCCCGTACAAAGTAGTGCGCATCGGGCTCGATAAAGACCTGGACGGGTGGCGCCCGGAAATCGGCAAAGTGGACCGCTACGGCCAACCGGTCGAAGACCGCGAATACAACGAGACCGACTTCGACCGCACGCTGATCCTTAAAAAGCGTACCGAGACGGTGGCCGCCAAGATCACCGAGTTCCTGAAAGCCACCGACCGCTTCGCCAAAACGATCGTCTTCTGCGAGAACATCGACCACGCCGAGAGGCTGCGCCAGGAGCTGGTGAACGCCAACGCGGACCTGGCGGCCGCCAACCCGCGTTATGTGATGCGCATCACCGGCGACAACCCCGAGGGCAAAGCCCAGCTCGATAACTTCATCGACCCGGAAAAGACCTATCCGGTGATCGCGGTCACCTCCGAGTTGATGTCCACCGGCGTGGACGCGCAAACCTGCAAACTGATCGTGCTCGACAAGCGGATCAACTCGATGACCGAGTTCAAGCAGATCATCGGGCGCGGCACGCGCGTACGCGAGGATTACGGGAAGATGTTCTTCACCATCATGGATTTCAAGCGCGCCACCGCGCTGTTCGCGGACCCGGCTTTCGACGGCGACCCGGTGCAGATCTACGAACCGAAGGAGGGCGAGCCGCCGGTACCGCCGGAGGATTTGCCTGAAGAGGAGCCGGCGGCCGTGGTGGAGGGATTGGTGATTCCGCGCGAGGAACGCGGCCGGACGATGAGAGAACGGCCGACGAAGTATTACGTGGACGACGTGGAAGTGCATGTGGCCACCGAGCGCGTGCAATACCTGGATTCCGACGGCCGGTTGATCACCGAATCCCTGAAGGATTACACCCGCAAGCAGATTCTCAGCGGGTACGCTTCGCTAGGCGCGTTTCTCACCGCCTGGAGCGCGACCGACCGCAAGCAAACGATCCTGGAGGAGTTGAACCGGCGCGGAGTGTTCTGGGAGGAGCTGGCGGCCGAGTTCGGGGTGGAGTACGACGCCTTCGACCTGGTCTGCCATGTGGCCTACGACGGCAAGCCGCTCACCCGCCGCGAGCGGGCCGAGAAGGTGCGCAAGCGCAATCTATTCGCCAAATACGGCGAGCAGGCGCGGGCGGTGCTCGGCGCACTGCTAGAAAAATACGCGGATACGGGCGTCGCGGACCTGGAATCGCCCGAGATCCTGAATGTGGTACCCTTCAGCCGGCTCGGCACGCCGCTGGAAATCCTCGGCTGGTTCGGCGGGCGGCAGAAGTACCTGGCCGCGGTGCGCGAGCTCGAACTCCAACTCTATCCGGAAGCGGCCTGATCCCCTATGCCCAACGTCTCCAACCTCATCAAATCCATCCAGGACATCATGCGCAAGGACGCCGGCACCTACGGCGACGCGCAGCGCCTGGAGCAGCTCGGCTGGATGTTCTTCCTCAAGATCCTCGACGACCGCGAAAAGGAGCTTAAGGAAATCCGCGGCGATTACAAATCGCCGCTGCCGAAATATTTACGCTGGTCCTCCTGGGCGGCGGACGAAGAGGGCATGACCGGCAAGGCGCTGCTGGATTTCGTCGACGACACGCTACTGCCCAAGCTTAAGGAGCTGCCGGGCGGCGCGGATAAGATGTCCGGGCTGATCCGCATGACCTTCGACGACGCCAACAACTACATGAAGAACGGCACGCTGATGCGCCAGGTGGTCAACAAGATCAACGGCATCGACTTCAACGCCTCCGACGACCGCCACATGTTCGGCGACATCTACGAGAAAATTCTCAAGGACCTGCAATCGGCGGGGAACGCGGGCGAGTTCTACACGCCGCGCGCGGTGACGCAGTTCATCGTCGAGCAGGTGAACCCGCGCCCGGGCGAAAGCATCCTGGATCCTGCCTGCGGGACCGGCGGCTTTCTGGTGTGTGCGATCGAGCACCTGCGCAAGCAGGCAAAAACCGCGGCGCAGGAGCGCAGGATCCAGGAGTGCTTTTTCGGGATCGAGAAAAAGCACCTGCCCTACGTGCTGTGCATGACCAACCTGATGCTGCACAAGATCGACGTGCCCTCCAACGTGCGCCATGACAATACCCTCGCCCGGCCCTATACATCTTGGACTCCGCAGGAGCGGGTGGACGTGATCGTCACCAATCCCCCTTTTGGGGGAATGGAGGAGGACGGGATCGAGAGCAACTTCCCGGCCGAATTCCGCACGCGCGAGACGGCGGACCTGTTTTTGGTGTTGCTGATGCGGCTGCTCAAGCCGGGCGGGCGAGCCGGGCTGGTGCTGCCGGACGGCACGCTGTTCGGCGAAGGGGTAAAAACCCGGATCAAGGAAGCGCTGCTGGCCGAGTGCAACCTGCACACCATCGTGCGCCTGCCGAACGGCGTGTTCAACCCTTACACTGGCATCCGAACCAACCTGCTGTTCTTCACCAAGGGCGCGCCAACCACCGAGGTCTGGTATTACGATCATCCGTATCCGCCCGGCGCGAAGAGCTACAACAAAACCAAGCCGATCCGCATCGAGGAGTTCGATCCCGAAAAGGCCTGGTGGGAAAACCGGATCGAAAACGAGCATGCCTGGCGTGTGCCGGCCGAGCAGATCAAGGCCAACAACTACAACCTGGATATCAAGAACCCGAACAATCCGGACGACGGGCCGGGGGACGTGGATCATATACTGCAGAAATATGAGAGTGTACTGATACAAATAACGGCAACGCGTGCCGCATTGAAGAAAGAATTGCACAAGTCGCTGGAACCCGTGTACGGAAAAGTAGAATGAAATTATCAAAATTCTTTGATAATTTCGAACAGCTTGCCGATACGCCGGATGCGGTGGCGAAGATGCGGAAGCTCATCTTCGATTCGGCAATCCGCGGCAAGATAGTTTCGCAGAACGATAACGACGAACATGCAAGCGAATTGCTTAAGCGAATTTCAAGTGTTCAAGCCAGGCAGGTTCGGAACTACATGCTCCTTCCTCCGGTTAACGATGATGCCTACTTTCAGATTCCGCCGAGGTGGGCTTGGACAAGGCTTGGCAATACTGGTCGGATATTCAATGGCAATAGTGTTAATGAGAGCGGTAAAGCCGAGCTCGCTAAGGTTAACGACGGACTTCCCTTTATTGCGACTAAAGATGTCGGTTATGGCCGAGAATCATTGATTTACGACAATGGACTCAAGGTTGCCCCTCGTGACGCTAGATTTAAAATAGCACATGCGAATGCTGTCTTAATTTGCGCCGAAGGTGGCAGCGCTGGACGAAAGGTAGGCATCACCGACCGAGATATTTGCTTTGGTAATAAGCTCTTGGCAAATGAGGTCTGGGATGGCATTGATTACCGATACATCTTTTATGTTTATCAGGCCCCGACTTTTTATGAGGAGTTTGCAGCTAGAATGACTGGGATCATCGGGGGGATTCCGCGCAGTGAATTCCTTTCGCTACCTATTCCCATTCCTCCCCTCGCCGAGCAGAAGCGCATCGTAGCCAAGGTGGACGAGCTTATGGCGCTGTGCGACAAGCTAGAGGCGCAGCTCAAGGAGCGGGACACGTTGCAGGCGGCGCTGGCCCGTGCGGCGCTGGCCCGCTTCGCCGAAGCGCCCACCCCGGAAAACCTCGGCCTGCTGTTCCACGAGTTCTTCACCGTCGAACCGTCTGATTTGCGCAAGGCGATCCTGGATTTGGCGGTGCGGGGTAAGCTGGTGAGGCAGGATCCGGAGGATGAGCCGGCTAATTCGGCACTTTTGCGTATTAAGAATCAAAGAAATCTATTAGAAGAAAATAAAGTCTTTCGAAAGGTAAATCTCACGCCGCAGATAATTGAAAAAAGCTTTGGTATACCGACATCCTGGGTATGGACAAGCTTGGGGAATGCAATGTTGAATATAACAGACGGCTTCCACAGTACGCCAAAAACGACAGAGAATGGAATACCCTATATTTTAGCAACACATGTCAAACCAGAAGGAATTGATTTCAATTCATCACTATTTGTCTCCAGAGAGAATTATACTGAAATAGCCTCAAAAACACGCGCTAAAAAGGGGGACATCCTCATCGTTAATATCGGTGCGGGAAGCGGAACTCCTGCGATAATTGATGTTGAATATGAGTTTGCATTTAAAAATGTGGCGATATTGAATAGGCCCGTTGATATTACTTCACGGTATTTATTTTTCTACTTGCTATTGATTAAAGACCAACTATTTTCTGAACGAACAAAAGGTGGGGCACAACCCTTTATTAGCCTTAGTGTTCTCCGTGAATTACCATTTCCTCTTCCACCTCTCGCCGAACAGCACCGGATTATCTCCAAGCTGGATCAGCTCATGGCGCTGGTGGATCAATACGAAACGCAACTCAACGCTTCGCGCGAGCTGGCGGAAAAGCTGCTGGAGGCGATGGTGGCGGAGCTGACATCCGCGAAGTAAATGTTTCTGCCCGGCCGACGAGGGCGTGACGACCGCGCGCGGATTGGGGATCTGCTTCGGGTATTGAGTCCACGAAAAAACACGAAGCCTGTCCCGGTTGGGGTAGGCCGGGGAGAACCTGAAGATACTCGAAGGCAGCCTTTCATTTCGTGTCCCTTCAGGTATTCTTCGTGTGCTTTTGAGTTTTAACGCAAAAGGCCGCCCTTGCGGGCGGCCTTCGCTGCGCTGCGGCACCGATTCTCAGAATTTCACGAGAGGAGGGATGCCGCAGCGCAAGATTTGCCATAAGTACTCATCTTGGGCATCACCTCCTCCTTTCTGTAGAATAGCAGACGGAAGGAGGAGCAACCGTTGCGGATTGAGTATCTCATATCAAATGATCGGTTGTCAAGCCGCCGGAGAGTCTCCCGTCAAACCCCGCCGGGCTCGCCGGCGCCGCTCCCCCGGCGGGCGGCGGAAATCCCAAAGATTGGTATTATAAGAAAAGGACATCCAAAGGATGGAAGACGGGCTGAGTCGCCGAGTCGCCGCGGACTACCTATCCTCCCTGCGCCAAAAAGTCGGTCCGGCGTTGATTCCACTGGTCTACAGCACCGTGATTTTGCGCGACAAAGACGGCCGGATTCTGTTTCATCACCGGCCCGACTTCAACCTCTGGGGGTTGCCGGGGGGAATCCTGGAGGCGGGCGAAAGCCCCGCCGAATGCGCGCGGCGGGAGGCCTTCGAGGAGACGGGACTGCGGGTGGAGCCGGTGCGCCTGACCGCCGTACTCTCCGGACCGGCGCACAACATCCTCTACCCCAACGGCGACCGGGTCCAGCAGACCACCTTCTACTTCGAAAGCCACATCGTCGGCGGATCGCTGCAGCCGCGGGATGAATCATCGCGCGTCCAATTCTTCGGCGCGGATTCTCCGCCGAAGACCCTGCCGTGGTATTTGCTGGCGCTGTCCGTCGGCGGCGCGGAAGCCCCCTTTTTCGACCCACCGGATTCCGCAGAGGGCGGCGTGCCGGAAAAAGCCGCCGGCGGAACCCCGCCGAGCCGCATCCCGACCTGGTCTTTCCTGAGAAGCCGGATCGGCTCCGCCCCGCTGGTATTGCCGGGAGCCGCCGCGCTGGTTCGCAACGAACGCGGCGGGATCCTTTTGGTGCGCCGCTCCGACAGCGGCCGCTGGGCCTTCCCCGGAGGCCTTCTGGAGCTTGGAGAAAACCTGGCCGAAACGGTCATCCGCGAAACCGAAGAGGAAACGGGGCTGCGGATAGAACCGCTTCGGATCCGCGGCGTGTTCGGCGGACATCACGTCGTCTTTCCCGGCGGGGACATTCTGTATCCGGTGGCCACCCTGTTCGAAAGCCGGATCCGTTCCGGGCAAATGCGCCCGGACGGGCAGGAAATCGACCGGGTGGAGTTCTGCGATATCGATTCGCTTCCCGAAACCGTTCCCGGTGTGCGGGAGCGGCTGGAGAAGGTCTGCGCCTCGCCCAATGCCGCGGTGTTCCAATGACGGCACAGCGACTTGGGGTAGAATCGACATAATCCGCATTGTACGGAAAGCCCGGAGAAAGCCATGACCAAGGGCGCCCGACGCGAAGCCTCCCCATCGCCTGCTCGGCGGGAAAAGCAAGTCCGCTTGAGTCGAAAATCCCGTGCGCCCGAGCGGAAGGATCGGAGGAAAACGCCTCAAGTCCGGGTCCCCCCTGCCCCCCCACCAACCTATCCGCAAGCAAGACCAAAAACCCAGCTCCCTCCCCTGCGGGTTCTGATCGTTGAGGACCTGGATGACGACGCCGTGTTGATGGTCCGCGAATTGGAGCTTGGAGGATATGCGGTCCAATCCGAACGGGTCGAGACGGCGGAAGCCCTGGCGCGGGCTCTGGACTCCCAAACCTGGGACGTGATGCTTTCGGACCACTCGATGCCGAAATTCAGCGCCCCGCAAGCCCTCGCGGTGATCCGCAGCCGCGGCGCCGACATTCCCTTCATCCTCGTGTCCGGCAGCATCGGGGAGGATCACGCCGTCGCCATAATGAAAGCCGGCGCGAACGATTACCTGCGCAAGGAAAACCTTTCCCGCCTTGTGCCGGTCGTGGAACGTGAGATCCGCGAGGCGCAGATCCGGAAGGCACGAGTGTCGGCCGAGGAAGCGCTGCGGGAAAGCGAAACCCTCTACCGCACGCTGATCGAGACCTCCCCCGACGCGATCGTGGTGACCGACCTGGAAACCAAGATCCGCATGACCAATCCGCAGGCGCTCCGCCTGTTGGGCGTGAAATCGATCGGTGAATTGGAAGGCCGGCCTTTGCTGGAGGATTTCACCCCCGACCAAGCCGAATCGGTCCGCCGGATACTTGACGCCCTGGTCTGCACGGAACGCGTGGAGGCGGCGGAAATCCGACTTTCGCCCGTCGATCGACCGCCGTTCTACGCCGAGTTTTCCGCTTCCCTTCTGGGCGGCCGCCGGACCAAACCCGAGGCGATGCTGTTCGTCCTGCGGGACATCTCCTCCCGCAAGGCCGCGGAACGGCAGATCCGCCAGCAATTGGAAAAGCTGGCCGCGCTGCGCACGATCGACGCGGCCATCACCGCCAGCATGGACCTGCGGGTGACCCTGATGGTCATCCTCGACGAGCTGACCAACCAACTGCGGGTGGACGCCGCGGACGTCCTGCTGCTTCAAGCCAATTCTCAGATGCTGCGGTACGTCGCCGGCCGCGGATTCCGGTTTTCGCTTCCCAAGGACCTTTCCCTCTACCTCAACCGCGGACATGCGGGGCAGGTCGCGCTGGAACGCAGGGTGCTGATCCTTTCGGAATGGGACGCGCGGAGCGAGGACCCGGCGCGGGCCGCAAGCCTCGCCGAGGAGGGCTTCACGTCCTACATCGCCGCTCCGCTGATCGCCAAAGGGCAGGTGCGGGGCGTGCTGGAAACGTTTTCGCGGCGGCCGCTGGATCCCGACCCGGCATGGATCTCCTATTTGGAGACAATGGCCGAGCAAGCGGCGATCGCCATCGACAACGCCATGCTGTTCGAGGACCTGCAGCGCATGAACCTCGAACTCACCCTGGCCTACGACGCCACCATCGAAGGCTGGTCGCGGGCCCTGGAACTGCGCGACCGGGAGACCGAGGGCCACACCTTGCGCGTGACCGAAGCCACCCTGCGCCTGGCCCGCGCCCTGGGCATGCCGGAATCCGAATTGGTCGTCGCCCGGCGCGGCTGCCTGCTCCACGACATCGGGAAGATGGCCATCCCGGACGGAATCCTGTTGAAGCCCGGACCGCTCGACGAACGAGAATGGGAAGTCATGCGCCGCCATCCGGTTTCCGCCTTCGAGTGGCTGTCGCCGATTTCCTTCCTGCGGCCGTCGCTGGACATCCCCTATTGCCACCACGAGCGCTGGGACGGCAGCGGTTATCCCCGCGGCCTGGCGGGAGAACAAATCCCCCTCTCGGCCAGGATTTTCGCCGTGGTGGACAACTGGGACGCCCTCCGCTCGGATCGTCCCTACCGCAAGGCCTGGCGGGATTCCCGGGTGATCGAGCATCTGCAATCCCTTTCGGGAAGGTATTTCGACCCGCAGATTCTAAAGACATTCCTGGAGTTGTATCGATAGCAGCCGGATCAACGGAGCCGGGAGAGCCGCACGGATGCCGGGAATGCAGAATCAACGCAGCCTGATCGTATTGATCGAAGACGATCCGAACGATGCGACCCTCTTCCGCCGCGCCCTGCGCAAATCCGGCTGCGATGCCGACGTGACGGTCCTCGAGGACGGCGATGCGGCTTTCCGCTGGTTCCGGCAGTTGCTGGATCCGCCATCGGCGGAAAAAGCCGTCTGGCCGCGGATGGTTCTCTTGGATATTAAAATGCCCCGCACCTCAGGGCTGGAGGTGCTGGAGTGGCTCCGCCGCCAGCCGGCGCTGGGCCGCTTGCCCGTGATCGCCTTCACGTCCTCACGCGAGCGGGAGGATATCCTCCGCGCCTACCAATCCGGAGCGAATTCCTACCTCGTCAAACCCGTTTCCTTCGACCAATTGAAGGAATTGGTGCGGTCGCTTCATCATTATTGGATGGATTGGAATGAGCAGGGTGAACCGGCATAGCCCCGGCGGAAGGCGGCGGGTATCCCCTCCGGTTCCGCCCCCGGCTCCGCCGCCCGGGGAAAGGGAAAGGCCATGAGCGCGACCCGGATCCTGCTGGTCGACGACAACGATCAGGACCGCGCCATCACCGCCCGGGAATTGCAGCGCCAATTTCCGGAGTGCGAAGTCACCAGCGTTTCCACCCAGAGGGAGTTCGCCCGGGCGCTGAAAAACAAACCCTTCCACTTGGCGATCACCGATCTGCAGCTCCCCTGGTCCGACGGAATAACCCTGTTCCGGCGGATCCGGACGCAGGATCCCTCCTGTCCGGTGATCCTGTACACGGGCTCCAGCGGCAGCGAGGTCATGGCGCGCGCCCTGGAAGCCGGGGTGGATGATTTCGTCGTCAAGTCGATCGACCACCTGCCGCAATTAATCATGGCGGCGCGCATGGCGCTCGACCGCCGGAACGAACAACAGGCCGCCGGAAAAGCCGAAACCCGCTTCCAATTCCTATTCCAAACCCTTCCGATCGGTTTGCTGTTCATCGACCCCGGCGGAAATCTGCTGGACGTCAATCCGCGGATGGTATCCATGCTGGGGTATTCGGACCGGGAAAGCCTGCTCTCGCTTAAACGGGTGGGCTTCTTCGAGAACGGGGAGATTGAAAAGGATTTCCACCGGCGCCTGCGGGAATCCCCGGTTCTGAAAGGCTACGAAACCCGCCTGCGGCGCAGGGACGGCTCCCTGTTGTGGTGCAGTTTCTTCGCGCATCCGGTGGCCGGCGACGACGGCAAAACGCAATACTACGAAGCGGTCGTGGAGGACATCCAAGCCCGCAAGGAGGCCGAGCTGGCGCACTCCGAAAAAGAGCTGGAGATAAAACGCGTCAGCGACAGCCTCCGCGCGATCCTGGAGGCCGCGCCCAACCCCATCCTGGGAATCGACTCGCAAGGACGGATCGGCTTTGTTTGGAATCAAGCGGCGGAAGCGCTGTTGGGGATCCCCCGGGAAAACGCGTTCGGACGCAGTCTGCTCGAGCTGATCCCGGAATTGGCCGAGCATCTAAAAACGCCGCTGGCGGGCGCGGACAAAACATCCGCAGTTCGCCGCCTGACGGTTTCCTGTAGGCTGCCCGGGCGGCCCGCCCTCCACCTCAACGCCTCCGTCTCGCCCCTGCGCCCCGTATCCGGCGCACAAGCCGGACAAATCCTCGTGCTCACCGACGTCACCGCCCGGAAGGACGCCGAGGACACGCTGCGCCTGAACGAAGCCCGGTTGGAGTTGATCACCAACTCCGTTTCCGACATGTTGATGTTGCTCAGCGTGGAAGGGGAGGAAACCTTCCGCGTGATTTCGGTTAATCGGGCGGTGACGGAAAACACCGGCCGTTCCGCCGAATCCCTGGTCGGAAAAACCCTTCAGGATTTCCTGGGGGAATCGGTCATCCGCTGGAACGCCGAAAAGTTCAGGGAGGTTGTGCAATCCGGCCGGCCCCTCGACTACGTCCTCAGCACGCGCCCGCTCGGGCGTCCGCGGATCTGCATGGAAGTCCGGCTGAATCCAATCGCCGACCGCGACGGCCTCCCCGGCCACATCCTGGTGGTGGCGAGGAACATCACCGATCGGATTCAAAACGAACGGAAGACCCGGCACACGCTGCATGCTTTGCGGGAAAGCGAGCGCCGCTACCGCGCCCTGGCCGAAGCGGCGCCCGACATGGTCTTCATCCTCGACCGCGATCTGACCGTGGAGTACGTCAACCTCTTCTCCAGCCGGATGTTCAACCGCCCGGTGTCGGAGATCGTCGGCCGCTCGATGAGGGAACTGTTTCCGCCGGCCATCGCCCGGCGCCAAGCGGAATTCATCGGGCAGGTGTTCGATAGCGGGGAATCCGTGTACAGCGAAAACCCGTCTTGGATCGGCAGCCGGGAAATCTGGATGGGAACCTGGCTCGTCCCGATGCGGGATCCGAACGGCCGGATTTATTCGGTTCTAGGCGTGGCTCGCGACATCAGCGAACGGGTGCTGTCCGAGAAAGCCCTCAGGGAAAGCGAAGAACAATACCGCTCCCTGGTGCAAACCTCCCCCGACGCGATTACCCTGCACGGTCCATACGGCGCCTTGACCTTCGCCAACCAAAGGGCGCTCGAAATGCTCGGATGCGCGTCGATGGAGGATCTGCGCGGGACCACTCTGCCGGATCTGGCGCACCCGGACGAACGCCGGCAGGCCGAAGCCCAGCTTCAGGTTTTGATGCAGAGCGGGAGCCTGCGAAACGCCGAACTGTCCCTCCGGCGCAAAGACGGAGCCGCCGCCCCGATGGAGATCAACGCCTCCTGCATCCGGGATTTAGACGGGCGGATGAAGGGAATCACCTGCATTCTGCGCGACATCACCGCACGGCGGACGCGGGAGCGGGCGCTGATCGACAGCGAAGCGCGCTTCCGTGCGATGTTCGAAAAAACGGCCGTCGGAATCATCCTGATCGGATTAGACAAAAGGCTGATTACCGGCAATCCGGCCATCTGCGAGATGCTGGAAACGACTCGCGACGAACTTCTGGAGCGTTCACCGGAGGAACTCGTGCATCCCGAGGACCTCGCCGCGGCGGAGGCCCTGATTGAGGAAGTCCTGGGGAACCGGAGGGACCACTACCAGCAGGAAATCCGCCTCCGGACAAACACCGGCAAACCGATTTGGTGCCGGTTGACGGTTTCCGCCGTGACGGATTTCCGCAACGAACTGCAATTCGTGATCGCGATGGCGGAAGACATCTCCAAAGAGCGGGAAGCCGAACAGGCTAGCCGCCAAGCTTCCGAGGCCCTGCGGCGCTACACCGATCGGCTCGAAACCCTTCACGCAATCGACCGCGCGATCCTCGAAGCCCGCACCCCGGAAGACATCGCCCGCGCGGCTCTGGAGCGGATCCATCGGTTGCTGCCCATCCAACGCGGCAGCTTAATCCTGTTCGATTTTGAACGGGGCACGGCCGAGGCCCTCGAATCGCCGGCCGGGGCGGACGGCGGCTCGGGGAACCGACGCTTCATTCCCCTGGCTGAATTCACTCAAGAGATCTCGAAATTAAAAGCCGGCGAACTTGTCGCCGTGGACGATCTGCTGGCGGAGGAATCGCCCTCCGCCACCGAACGGCTTCTGCTGGCGCAGGGTCTTCGGGCTTACCTCAGCATCCCGTTGCGGTCGCGGGGCGAGCTCATCGGTGCGTTGGTCATCACCTCGGGGATCTCCGGCGCATTCACCCGGGAACATGCGGAGATCGCCAAAGAAGTTGCCGACTCGGTGACCGTGGCGATCCAACAAAGCCGCCTGTTACGCCAAGTGCGCCGCCACACGTTCGAGCTGGAGGCGGCTGCGGCCCTTAACCGGGACCTGCGGCTGATCTCCGAACGGGCCGGGATGCCGCAGATCGTGATCCGCCACCTCCAAAAAGGTTTGGATTGCGATTTTGCCGCGCTGTTGATCGCGGATCCGAGCCGGGGAAGGCTTGCCGTCGAGAAAACCAGCGAGGCCCATTCCAGACTGGAGGGCGTCAGCATTCCGCTTAAGGACAGCCTGAGCGGCGAGGCGGTCGAGGCGGGAACGCCCCTCCGTTGGAACGCGGCCGAGTTCGACGCCGGAAAACCGGAGTGCGCCGAATGGATGAGCGGCCTGCAAACGGCGGCTTGCGCTCCGATGACCTCGCGGGGGTCCCTGATCGGCGTGCTTTGGGCCGGACGGACTCCCCACGGCGGCGCCGGGGGATTCCACGGCGAGGATCTGCGGCTGATGGGGACGATCGCCGAGCTGGCAGGCAACACCCTGCACCGGGCCGAGCTGCACGAGCAGACCGAACAGCGCCTGCGGCGCCTCTCGGCGCTGCGGGCTGTGGACATGGCCATCAGCGCCAGCATCGATCTGCGCGTGACCCTCTCCGTTCTGCTCGACCAGGTGACCTCCCAACTGCAAGTGGATGCGGCGGCCATCCGCTTGTTAAACCCGCACTCCCAGACTCTGACCTATCTCGCCGGGCGCGGCGTGCAATCCACCGTCATCCCGCAGACTCCCGTCCTACTCGGCCAGGGGTACGCGGGCACCGCGGCGCTGGAGCGCCGGGTCGTCTCCGTTTCCCTGCCCTTCGAAACGGAAAACACCTATATGCGCCTGTTGCTGGAAAGCGACGATCGCTTCGTCTCCTACTTCGTTGCCCCCCTGCTGGCCAAAGGCCGGATCAAGGGCGTGCTGGAGTTGTTCCACCGGCGCGCTTTCCAGCCCGACGAGGAATGGATCGAATACCTGGAGGCGATGGCCACCCAGGCGGCCATCGCCATCGACAACGCCTCGCTGTTCGAAGACGTGGAGAAAACGAACACCGAGCTCATCGCCGCGTACGACGCCACCATCGAAGGCTGGTCGCGGGCCTTGGAACTCCGCGACCGCGAACCCCGGGGCCACACCCTGCGGGTGACCGACGTCACCATCCGCCTGGGGCGGATCATGGGGATGCCGGAGGAGGAGTTGGTGCACGTCCGGCGCGGCGCCCTGCTGCACGACATCGGCAAGATGGCCATCTCCGACACCCTGCTGTTGAAAGCCGGCCCGCTGGCGGACGAGGAAGCGGCCGTCATGCGCCGCCATCCGGCGTTCGCCCACGAGTTGCTGTCCCCGATCCAATATCTGCGGCCGGCGCTGGCCATCCCCTACTGCCACCATGAACGCTGGGACGGCTCGGGATATCCGCGCGGGCTGGAGAAGGAACAAATTCCGCTGGCGGCCAGGGTGTTCGCGGTCGTCGACGTGTGGGATACGCTGCGCTCGGACCGCCCCTACAGCGCCGCCTGGCCGGAGGAGAAGGTGCGCCGGTTCCTCCGCGACCAGAGCGGAAAGCAATTCGATCCGGCGGTGGTGGAGGCTTTCTTCACCATCATCGACGAGGAAATCCGGGACCGCGAATGAACCGCCGGCCGGTCTTCTTCCTGTTCCTGGACGGAGTCGGTTTGGGCCCCCCCGATTCGGGGATTAATCCCCTGCGGGCGGCGGAGATGCCGAACCTCAGGCGCCTGCTTGGCGAAAGGCCCCTGGATTTGGGGTTGGAGCCTTTCCACGGCAGGCAGGCTTCGTTCCGGCCGATCGACGCAACGTTGGGCGTGGAAGGGAATCCGCAATCCGCCACCGGACAATCCGCCCTGTTCACCGGCAGAAACGTTCCCCGGGCCATCGGCGAACATTACGGCCCCAAGCCGGACGCCCGCATCCGTCCCATTCTGGAGAAGCACAACCTGCTTGCGCGGCTGAGGGAATCCGGAAAGCGGGCCCGCTTGTTGAACGCCTACCCGGATTCCTATTTCGCGGCGGTTCGCAGCGGCCGGCGTCTGCACGCCGCGATCCCGATGGCCTTCGACCTGGCGCGGATCCCGCTCGCCACCGAGGCGGATCTCGACCGCGGAGAAGCCGTCTCGGCCGATTTCACCGGACGCGGCTGGCGCACGCGTCTGGCCCGGAAGCACACCCCCGTCTTGGATCCGGAAGAAGCCGGGAAGCGAATCGTCGGCCTGGCCCTGCGATTCGACTTCACCGTCTTCGACCATTGGCTTACGGACTACGCGGGCCACTACGGGGAAATGGCGGGCGCCGTCCGGCTGTTGAAAATCCTCGACCGCGCGATTCGGGGGATGGTTCAAGCCATGGAGGGCACGAATTTGGTCTTGCTCGTCACCTCAGACCACGGCAACCTGGAGGACCTTTCCGATCCGGGCCATTCGCGCAACCCCGTTCCCTTGCTGGCGGTCGGGCCGGAGGAGGCCCGGCGCCGCTTGGTCGAACCGGTCAAGGACCTGACCGGTTTCGCGCCTTCGGTGAAGAAGTACTTGCTCGAGGAATAATGCGGGTCCCCTCTCCCAATCATCCGCAAGAATCAAACGAAACGAAGAGCAACCTCCGGCCATTCCCCGGCATAGAAATCCGCCAATCCCGGCGAAACGCCCGTTCGCGGAGTCCGATACGCGGGGAGAACGCTCACAGCCGCAAAGCGCACAACGACAACCCTGTGGAAGCCTATGGGCCCTTTGTGCTTCATGCGGCAACCATCACCTTCGGCGAATGCCCGGAGATCATATCCCGGAGGGCTGTACGGATGTTTGCGGGCGGCAGGGAGGGGTAGGAATCGGAGGAATGGGCAACCGTCGATCCGCCGTTGGCGCGGCAGCGGCGGCTGCCTGTCCTCCGGCATTACATGATCCCCCGGCGGGAAACCAGTCCTCCGGAACCCTGCCAGGCCTACACCCCTTGCGGGTTATCTTCGCAAAGGATGTGTTAGAAAAAAGGGAAGGCGGGACAGGGTACGGCCGCTACTGGCCGGCGGCTTCGATCTTCTGCAACGCTTGGCGGGCGGCTTCCTGCGCCGCGATCTGTTTGCTGTTTCCGGTGCCCACTCCGAAAATCTCTTCGCCCACCAAAACTTCGATCGTGTACGTGCGGTCGTGGTCGGGTCCGTTCATGTTGACGACCCGGTAGCCCGGCGTGATCCCAAAGAGGGCTTGGGCTTTCTCCTGGAAAAGGCTTTTCGCGTCGCTGGTGGCGAATTCCTCGAAGAAGCGGTCGGATTCCCGATTGAAAAAGGGGGTGAGGAAGACATACGCCGTTTCCACCCCCTGGTCGAGGGCGACCGCGCCGATCAGCGCTTCAAAGGCGCCGCACAGGATTGTCGTCCGGTCCTGTCCGCCGGAAAGCCGCTCCCCTTTCCCGATGCGCAGGATCCGGTTTAACCCGAGACGGTGCGCGAACGCCGCCAGCGTCTCCGTCCGCACCAGGGCGGAGCGCATGCGCGTCAGATCGCCCTCCGGCAGTTCGGGGAAGTGCTGGTACAGCCAATACGCGGCCAAATAATCCAGGACGGCGTCGCCGAGGAATTCCAGGCGCTCGTAATTCTCGCCCGCCCCGGGACTCTCGTTGGTGAATGAGCTGTGGGTGAGGGCGCGGACAACCAACCCGGGATTGGCAAAGGTCAGCCCGGTGATTTCTTCCACGGCGGCCGCCGTGGGATGGCGGGCGCCGGACAAAGAGGAAGCAGCCGGATGCGGCGAATCGTCCACGGGCAATCTGCGGTGTGACCGCTACCCTTCGAAGGCGCGGATGACCAGTACGGCGTTGTGCCCGCCGAAACCGAAGGCGTTGCTGACCGCCACCCTGACCGGCATTTCGCGGCCGGTGTTCGGGACGTAGTCCAGGTCGCAATCCGGATCCGGAGTTGAATAATGGATGGTCGGGGGGATCCTCCCGTCGCGGATCGCCAGCATGCAGAAGACGGCTTCCAGCGCGCCGGTGGTCCCCATCATGTGCCCGGTCATCGATTTGGTGGAGGAGACGGGGATCTTGTACGCGCGCTGGCCGAAGGCGCGCTTGATGGCCCGGGTCTCCGCACGGTCGTTCAACACCGTCCCGGTGCCATGGGCATTGATGTAATCGACGTCCTGCGGCTTCACGTTGGCCGACGCCAGGGCGAGTTCGATGGCGCGGGCGCTTCCCGAGCCGTCTTCGGCAGGCGCGGTGATGTGGAACGAATCCATGGTGGCGCCGTACCCGGCGAGTTCGGCGAGGATCTTCGCGCCGCGCCGGCGGGCGAAGGCCAGGCTTTCCATCACCAGCACCGCCGCCCCCTCGCCCATCACTAAGCCGTCGCGGTTCTTGTCGAAAGGCTTCGGGATCTCCAGGGATTCTCCGCTGGTCATGGCTCCCAAGCGCACGAAGGCGCCCATCCCCAGCTCACAGATCGTCGCGTCGGTCGATCCGGCGATCATGGCGTCCGCCTCGCCGGAACGGATCAGGCGCCATGCGGCGCCGATGCCGTCCGCGCCGGAGGCACAGGCGGAGGCGATCGAATATCCGGGGCCGCGGGCTCCGAATTCGATCCCCACCAAGCCCGCGGCGCCGTTGGGCATCAGCATCGGAATGGTGAACGGGGAAAGCTTGCGCGGGCCCTGGGTGATCAGCTGGCGGGCGGCTTCCTGGATGGTGATCATGCCCCCGATCGTGGTGGCGATCACCACCCCCACCCGCTCGCCGTGGGAGCGGACGTCTAAACCGGATTGGCCGACCGCCTGGCGGGCGGCGGCGAGGGCGAATTGCTGGAAGCGTTCGATCCGCCGGGCGGTGCGGGCGTCCATAAAATCCGCGGGGTCGAATCCCTTCACCTCGCAGGCGATCTTCACCGGAAGATTCGACGGATCAAACTGCTGGATAACACCGGCGGCGGACAGGCCGGCCAGGGCGTTGTTCCATGACCTCTCCGGATCCAATCCCAGGGGATTGACCGTTCCGGCCCCGGTGATGACTACGCGTTCCATCGGCACCTCGCTTTGCTCCTGCGCCTCGCCGCAGGCGATTCCGAACCTGCGGCATCCCATACGGTTTTCGCCGGCGCTTCTTTGATTTCGGAAACCTCCGATTAATCCGCGATTATAGGACAAAATCCTGCACCTTACTACCCTGGATAGGCTTCGGTTGCGGCCCGGCGGCACCCTGATATAATCGAAAGGAATACGGGATTTCCCCCAGGAGACCTCCTCTGAACACTCAGCGCATGACCAACTCCCTGCGCCAGCACACGGGTCAGACCGCTTCCTTGGTCGTCGGCACCACCCTGGAGAACCGTTACCTGGTCATCCGGGTCATCGGCAGCGGCGGCATGAGTTGGGTGTATCAAGGCCGGGACATGCGGTTCCCGAGCGTCACCCGACTGGTGGCCATCAAGGAGATGCTCAATCCCAGCAAGGACGCCGCGGTCCGCGCCACGGCCGTCCAGAGTTTCGAGCGCGAAGCCAATTTGCTGGCCACGCTGAACCATCCGGCGATCCCCCGCATCTACGATTATTTCACCATCAGCGAGCGGTCCTTTTTGGTTATGGAATTCGTCAACGGGAAGGACCTGGAGGCGATTCTCACCGAAAGCAGCGACTTCCTGCCCGTCAGCCAGATCGCCCACTGGGGCGCCGATCTGTGCAACGTGATCCACTACCTTCATCACCACCAGCCGCCGGTTATCTTCCGCGACATCAAACCGTCGAACATCATGTCCGACGAGCACGAGAACATCCGTCTGGTGGATTTCGGCATCGCCAAGCTTTTCGAACCGGACCGCAAGGGAACGATGATCGGCACCGAGGGCTATTCTCCGCCCGAGCAATACCGGGGCGAAGCCGGGCCGCTGTCCGACATCTACGCCCTCGGGGCGACTCTGCACCACCTCCTCTCGCGCCGGGATCCGCGGATCGAACCGCCCTTCTCCTGGCACGACCGCCCCCTGCGCCAGATCAACCCGGCGGTTCCGGAAGGGCTGGACCAAGCGATCATGAAAGCTTTGGCCTACGAGCCCTCGCAGCGGTTCCCGGACATGAAAACTTTCGGCGCCGTCCTCGCCCAATTCCAGGAGGGCGGACGCCCGGTCATCTTCCAGACGCCGGCCGGGATGCCCGGCGCATCCGAAGCCGGGCCCGCCCCGTCGGGAAACGAGATCCGACCCAAATGGGTTTTTTCCTGCGAGGACGAAATCCGCGGCACGCCCGTGATCCACAAAGGCATGGTGCTGGCCGGGGCCTACGACAACAACCTGTATGCGATCAAGCCCGCCAACGGCGAATTCATCTGGAAATACGCCGCGGAAGGCGGGCTGACCGGAAGGCCGGCGATCTCGGAAGACATGATCTTCGTCGGATCGGAAGACAAGCGGGTGCACGCCGTCAGCCTCAACAACGGCAAAGCGGCGTGGACCTACTACACCGAGGGGCCGGTGCGCTCCTCCCCCGCCATCGCCGAAGGGCACGTCTTTATCGGATCCGACGATTCCAAGCTGCATGCCGTCAACGCCCTCTACGGGCGGGGAGCCTGGAAAACCGAGGTCGATGGGCCGATTCGCTCAACCCCGCTGGTCAGCGGCGACAGGATTTATTTCGGGTGCGAGAGCAACGACGTGTATGCCGTGGACCTGCGGGGCGAGATTAAATGGAAATTCCACGCCAAGCGGCCCGTCACGTCCTCCCCGTGCGAGGCGAACGGCCTGCTGTATTTCGGGTCGGTCGACTGCCTGTTGTACGCCGTCGACATAAAATCCGGCTGGGTGGTTTGGCGGTTCCGCAGCGGCCACGCGATCATCTCCTCGCCGGCCATCGCCCAGGGCATCGTCGTGTTCGGCTCCGCCGACGGGCGGATCTACGCCGTCGACGCCAATTCCAGCAAAGAAAAATGGCATTTCGACACCGAGGGGCAGGTGACCGGCAATCCGCTCATCTGGCAAGGCATGGTCTTCTGCGGCTCGGTCGACAACCACCTCTATTGCCTGGAACTCCTCAGCGGCAAACTGCGCTGGAAATTTCCCACCGGCGGCCCGATCACCGGGGGAATTACGGCCAACGAGGAAATGCTCGTCTTCGGATCCACGGACCACAAACTCTACGCGCTGCCGCTGTAGGCAGGAAGACAGGAGACTGGTTTGGCTCCCATTACCCGCATCCGCACACGCCGCAGCACCAAATCGAAGCCCGCCGCCGAGTTGCCGCACGACATTCCGATGTTCCGCACCGGGATCGCCTACGACGTCGGCCGGGTCCGCCAATCCAACGAGGACTGCCTGATCGTCCACACCTCGCTGCAGCAAGGCGATTCGGTATCCCCTTATTACGGGCTGTTCCTGGTCGCGGACGGCATGGGCGGCCACGAGCTGGGCGAGCGGGCCAGCCTGCTGGCGGCCCAAACCTTCGCCCGCGAGGTTGTCGGAAAATTCGGCGCCCAATGGATGGGCGGCGCGGCGGAGCAAACCGAGTCGATCCAGGAGATCCTGGAATCCTCCATGGTCCAGGCCAACCAGGCGGTGATGCTGAATCTTCCGGGCTCCGGGACAACCCTGACCGCGGCGCTGATCTTCAGCCGCCAGGTGTTCCTGACCCACGTCGGCGACAGCCGGGCGTATTTCGTCGGCAAGGAAATCCGCCAGATCACCCACGACCACTCGCTGGTGCAGCGGTTGGTGGATCAGGGTCACATCTCGACGGAGGAAGCCGGCCGCTTCGCCCAGCGCAACGTCCTCCTGCGGGCGGTCGGTCAGGTCGAGGGGATCGAGACCGACTTCCTGACCGTGCCGTGGGAATACGGTTCGCGCCTGATGCTGTGCACCGACGGATTGTGGGGCGTGCTGTCGGATTCCGAGATCCTGCGGATTTCCAAGAATTATCCTTCGCCGCAAGACGCCGCCGTCGCCCTCGCCCGCCAGGCCAACACGATGGGCGGCCCGGACAACATATCGGTGGTCATCGTAGAGATGACAGGGGAAAAATGAGCAGCGCCAGCCCCAGCAAGGAACCGCTGTACATGGAAGTCCATGTCAGCCGACCCGTCCTGCGGGCCCTCGACGAGCCGCAAGTGCTGTACGCGATGGCGACCGTCCAGCCCTCGCAGCAGGAATCCGAACCGATCCCTCCGCCGCTGAACCTGAGCCTGGTTCTCGACCGTTCGACCTCGATGGCCGGGGAACGGCTCGACACCGCCAGGATCTCCGCCGAAAACATCATCACCCAGCTTCGTCCGCAGGACAAGATCGCCGTCGTCACCTTCAGCGACCGGGCGGAAGTGCTGCTGTCGACTGAGTTGTCGCTGCCGATGTCGGAAGCCCGCCAGCGGTTGAGTTTGATCCAGGCCAACGGGGGTACGGAAATTTACCAGGGGCTGTCGGCCGGCGTGAATCAGCTGCGCCAGGTGCGGCATCCTAAATCCGTGGACCACGTCCTCCTGCTGACCGACGGACGGACGTATGGCGACGAGGCGGCCTGCCTGCAACTGGCCGAAGAAATGGCGCAGGAAGGCATCGAGATCACCGCGATGGGGATCGGCGAGGAGTGGAACGACCTGTTCCTCGATTCGCTGGCCACCAAAACCGGCGGGCAAGCCGTCTACATCGACAACCTCGCTTCGCTGGGTCCGTTCCTGCAGCAGAAGTTTCAAGGCCTCGGCCAAGTGCATGCCGACCAGGTGGTCGTGGAGGTGGAAACAACGCCCGGCGTCACCCTGCACTCGGCCTTCCGGGTCAATCCGGCCCCGATGCCGCTGGTCGAAGGCCACATGTTGCGGCTGGGTACGCTGTTCTCCGGGAACAACATCACCTTGTTGATGGAATTCCTCATCCCGCCGATCACGCCGATGGATTCGTTCGAGATCAGCCGCCTGCACCTCGGAGCGCACCTCGCCAAACGGGCGACCAACTTGCGGACGATTCTTTCGCTGAGTCTGCCGGTCGTGTCCGAGCCGGTCCCGGCGCCCATACCCGGCACGCTCCTGGCGGCCGTGCGGAACGTCAACCTGGCCCGCCTGCAGGAAAAGGCCCTGGCCGACGCGCAAACCGGCCACTTGAACCTGGCGAAGACGCGCCTCGAGCGGATCGCCACCCGGCTGTTCGAAATGGGCGAACCGGATTTGGCGAACACGGTCCTCAGCGAATCTTCCCAGCTCCGCCGCACCCATGCGATCTCGGAAAAGGGCAAGAAGGCGGTCAAATACGGAACCCGCAGTCTGGTGGATCCCAAGCACGGAGGCAGGCCGAAATGATCTCCTGCCACGTTTGCCACGCCTCGGTGTACTACGGAACCTTATTCTGCCCGGAATGCTGCGCCCGGGTCAGCGAAGACAGTTCCTCGCCCACCAACGCACTGCCCGCAGCGAAGGCGGCGGAAATGATCTCTCGAAAAGCAAGCGAAACCTCCCATGCCCCGCTGAGGGCGACCGATTCGATCGCGTTGAAGGTGGCCGGCAACAACGTGGGCATCCCCCTGTTCGGACAGCAGGAATACATCCTCGGACGGGCGGAGAAAGGACAGGCGGTCATCCCCGACATCGACCTGAACCGGTTCGGGGCGCACGAAAAGGGGGTTTCCCGCCTGCATTGCCACCTGCGCTTCGAAGGCGACATGCTGCTGGCGATCGATCTGGGCAGCGCCAACGGCACGTTCGTCAACGACGTGCGCGTTCTGCCGGATCATCCGGCGACCCTGTCCGACGGAGACATCCTCCGTTTGGGAAACCTGATCATCGAAGTCACCCGCCAAATAGGAGGACAATAATCCCATGGCCATCTCCGTCCTAGTCCACCTCACCAACGAAGACGCGGTGATGGGGGAAGTGGAGGCCCTGCCCGCGGCCGACGCGAACTACATCACCGTCGCCAACCCCCGCCGCCGGGATGGGAAGGACCTGCCCTACCTGCAGCCGAACGTCAGCACGGTGATCTGGTCGATCCACCGCATATCCTTCATCGAAGTGATGCCGGGCGAAGCGGAAGAAAAATTGGTCACCTTCGTCCGGGAGTAACCCCCGTGAGCGGATCCGATCGCCGCCGGGTGTTGGTCGTCGACGACGAACCGCGGATGGTGCGGTTCATCCGGCTGAATTTGGAGCAGGACGGCTTCGACGTGGTCGAAGCGCAAAGCGGCACCGAAGCCCTGGAGCAGCTGCGGAATGCGATTCCGGACCTGGTGCTGCTCGATGTCATGCTGCCCGACATCGACGGATTCGAAACCCTGCGGATGATCCGCGAGTTCTCGCAGGTGCCGATCCTGATGGTCACCGCCAAAGGGGAGGAGGACGACCGGGTGCGGGGGCTGGAGCGCGGCGCGGACGATTACATCACCAAACCCTTCAGCCCGAGGGAACTGGCCAGCCGGATCCGGGCGGTGCTCCGACGCGAAGAGATGCCCCGCACGGCCGCCCATCAGCCGATCGTGGTCGACGACCGGCTGACGATCGACTTCGACCGGCGGGAGATTCTGGTGCAAGGCAAGCCGGTCGCCCTGCGCCCCACCGAGTACCGGCTGTTGTACCACTTGGTCCAGAACGCCGGGCGGGTGGTTACTCACGACCAGCTGTTGGCCAAAGTCTGGGGATACGAATACCGCGAGGAAACGCACTACCTGCGCCTGTACGTGAACTATCTGCGGCAGAAGCTGGAAAATGATCCGGCCGATCCCAAATACATCCTGACCGAGCGGGGAGTCGGATACCGGTTCGCAGACTATCGCCGGGCTTCCCGCCCGGCGGGCGAGCCCGCCGCCACCGCCGGAAAGCCGTCCGAAGGCGCCGGGCCGAATAATCCGTCCCCCGAGGGATCCCATGGCGTGGATCAAGGACCTGATTAAAAGCCTGCGGCCGAAGCAGTGGCCGAAGAACGTATTTCTTTTCGCCGCCCTGGTGTTCGACCGCCAGTTCTTCCTTCCCGAGCCTCTGCTGCGCACCGCCGCCGGCTTCCTCCTGCTGTGCCTGGCCTCCGGATCGGTCTACCTCATCAACGACATCGCCGACCGCAACCAGGACCGGCTCCATCCCTCGAAGCGCAAGCGGCCGATCGCTTCTGGCCGGCTGTCCGTCCCGACCGCGGCGGCCTCCGCCGCGGTCCTGATGGCCGCCACCCTCGCGGCAGCGCACGTCCTTGCCCCGCCTTTTGCCGTCCTGGCCGCCGTTTACATTCTGTTGAACTTCGCCTACTCCTTCTGGCTCAAACACGTTCCGGTCGTCGACGCGTTGATGGTAGCCTTCTTCTTCGTCCTGCGCGTCGTCGGCGGCGTCCTGCTGATCACCGTCGAGCGGTTCTCGCCCTGGATGTACGTCTGCATGACCCTCCTGGCGTTGTTCATTTCCTTCGGCAAGCGGCGGTCGGAAATCCTCCTGCTGGAGGAGGGCGCCTCCAACCACCGGCGGGTGCTGAGGGGCTACTCGATTCCGCTGCTCGACAGCTACATCCAGATCGTCTCCGCGGCTACGATCGTGGCCTATTCGTTCTACACCTTCGAAGCCCCCAACCTGCCCGAAAACCACGCGATGATGCTGACCATCCCCTTCGTCGTGTACGGGCTCTTCCGCTACCTCTACCTGGTCCAGATCGAACACATCGGCGGCGCCCCCGAAGAACTGGTCCTCACGGACCGCCCGCTGCAGGCCGCCATCCTGCTCTGGGGATTGGCCGCCATGATGATCCTTTACCTGTGGACATAACTCACCGGGCCACCGCTTGCGGAAAAATCATCCTCCTTGGGGAGCATGCCGTGGTTTACGGTTTCCCCGCCGTCGCCGTCCCCGTCCGCGGGCTGCGCGCCGCGGCGGAGTATTCGGCGGCGGGCCCTGCCCCTTGCCTGATCGAAGCTCCGGATATCGGGCTGCACGCCGCGCTAAACGACCTTCCGCCAGACAATCCCCTTGCCTTCTGCGTCCGGCATGCCGCGGCGGCTTTGAAGCTGGATCTCGCCGGAGGCCGGCTGACCGTCGTCTCGCAAATTCCCGTCGCCTCCGGGCTTGGATCGGGCGCCGCGGTCTCGACGGCCGTAGTCCGGGCACTGGCTTCCGCCGCCGGCCGGACTTCTTCCCCCATGGAAATCTCGCAGATCGTCTACGAGGTGGAGCGGATTCACCACGGCACCCCTTCGGGCGTGGACAACACGGTGATCGCCTTCGAAAGCCCGGTGTTTTTCCGGCGCGGGGAGGAACCGCAACTCGTCGCCGCCGGGGCGCCGATGGACCTGCTGATCGCCGACAGCGGGATGCGCAGCAAGACCCGGGACGCCGTCGGCGGCGTCCGCGAACGCCGACAAGCGGATCCTCAGCGCTACGACGGACTGTTTCGGAAGATCGGGGAGCTGGCGGAGGAGGGACGCCGGCTGCTGGAAGCCGGCCAAGCCGCGCCGCTTGGAGCCGCGATGAATCGCTGCCACGGCCTCTTGACGAATCTCGGGGTCAGTACGCCGCTCTTGGACCGAATGGCGGACGCCGCGCGCCAGGCGGGCGCGTTCGGCGCAAAACTTACCGGGGCCGGCTTGGGCGGGAACGTCATCGCGCTGGTCGATCCGGCCAGGATTCCCGAGGTGGAAGCCGCCCTGACCGCGTCCGGAGCGGCCGCCGTCTACCGCACAAACCTCGAACGATAGCCCCGTCCGCTTTGCGGCCGCCGGGTTAAAGCTATCGTGACAGTGCGATTCGATGTTATGATAATCCCGGCGGAGAACCCCGGACGCGGATCCCCGCGGCCGAAACATCCGGTCCCCTAGAAAAACCAGGTCTCGCCTTGATGACAATCGATGCCGGCGAATCGCGGGTCCCCAAGCCGTCTTTTTGGGGAAAGGCCTTGCCCATCCTGGCTCGGGCGGGCCTTTTGCTGTTGGTCATCGTCCTGACGGTCGGAATTTACGTATTGCGGGATCAAGCCAGATGGCTGGTGAGTCTGGGGTACGTCGGAATCTTTCTGCTGTCGATCCTCGCCAACGCGACGATCATCCTGCCGGCGCCCGGCGTGGCGTTTGTGTTCGGCCTCGGCGCGGTCTACAATCCTCTGCTGGTCGCTCTGGCGGCCGGCGCCGGATCGGCGATCGGCGAGTTGTCCGGCTACTTGGCCGGATATTCCGGGAACATCGTCATCCGGAACCGCAAATACGCCGATCAGATGACGGAGTGGATGCGCAAATACGGCCCGTGGACGATCCTCGTCCTCGGCTTCATCCCCAATCCGATCTTCGATCTGGCGGGAATCGTCGCCGGGATGTTGAAGATGCCGATGTGGCGGTTCCTGGTATTCTGCATGATCGGGAAGATAATAAAAATGCTGTTGTTCGCCTACGCCGGATCGCTGTCGATTCCCTGGCTGACGCCGGAGTAGCATCCGCCGGGCAAAAAGAGCCGGAAATCATCCGGGACCGGCCCTGCTCCGCCCGCTCCTGGAAACCAGTGGCTGTTAACTCCCCCCGGTTCCCGGTTTTCCTACCCGCTATCGACACCCCCGCTGGGCGAAGGCCGGCGCGGGCTTGACCGGCGATGCCACGACCGATTGCCGGGCGCAGACGGACTTCGCATCTCTTTGGCTCGCCGCCCTTGCCCCCGTTCTTGTTCGATCCTAATCCCCCTGCAGGGCTTCACTCCCCCGCATCACATATTGCAGGAATTTGCGGATCCCCCTTCCCTGCCGCAGGTACCCGATGGATTCGCGGAGGGCGGCGGCCTTTAATCCGAACAGCCGCGAGAGGCTGTTGGCTTCGCAGGTGCTCGGCACCGCCAGGTAGTCCATCCAAAACGGCGTAAACGGGGAATGGGGAAGCCCCCAATCCATCAGCCACAAACCCGAGCGGGCGAGCGGAGGCCAAAGCGGGACGATCATCCGCGGCGCCCGGATCGCGTCCAGCACGGTCTCCACGATCTGTTGGAAGGAAAGATGCTCCGGCCCGCCGATGGAGAGGATCTCGCCGATGTAGCGGTCCTCGGCCAGGCAGTATTCCATGCAGGCCGCCAAATCCTCCACCCACAGGGGCTGGAGGTAGGTATCCATCTCCGGAATGAAGAAGACCGCCGGGAGCAAGTGCGCGAAAAGCGCGACGGCGTTGGTGAACGAATCGCCGGCTCCGAAAACGAGGGAAGAGCGGAGAATGAGCGCGGGGATGCCGCTGTTCATTAACGCGTTCTCGGCGATTCCCTTGGCCTGAAGAAACGGATAGGCCGAGCTCCGATCGGCCCCCAGATGGCTGAGGTAGAGGATCCGCTTCACCCCGGCGGCCTTCGCCGATGCCAGGAGGTTGCGGGTTCCCTCGACGTCGACCGCAAACAGATCGCGCCGGCGGTGCTCCCCCTCGGCGCTGGCCAAGTGGACGATCGCATCGATACCCGCCGCGGCGGCGCGCAACCCGCCTTCATCCTCAAACGAAGCGACGACCACCTCCGCGCGGGGGACGGGCATCGGCGGCAGGCGCGGGGAAGGCCGGACCAACAAACGCAGCGAATGCCCGCGGCCGGCCAGAACCCGGCTGACCACCCGGCCGATGAACCCGGTGGACCCGGTGACGAGGATCTTTAACGGCATCCCGGCTACTCCCCCAGCCAGCGAGCGGCCCGCGCCGGAAGGTCTGCCAAGGGTCCCTGTTCCCGGGTGCACTCCGGGAGGGAATCCATGAAGGCCCGCCCGTAGGATTTGGTCATGATCCGCCGGTCGAAAACCACCGCCACGCCGCGGTCGGTCTTGGTGCGGATCAGCCGGCCGAACCCCTGGCGGAATCGGAGGATGGCTTCCGGCAGGGAATATTGCTGGAACGAATCCTCGAAGGTCTCCCCCCGCGCGGCGACGATCGGATCGCTCGGCACGTCGAACGGGAGTTTGGTGAGAGCCAGGACCGAAAGCGCCTGGCCGGGGACGTCCACACCTTCCCAGAACGAACGGGTGCCGAGCAATACGGCCTGCTCCGCGGATTTAAACGTCTCGAGCAGGGCGTGGCGCGAGGCGCCCTCCCCCTGCTCGTAGACGACGATCCCGGCGCGGCTCAGCGGCCCCTGGATGACTTGGGCCGTCTGCCGCAATTGGGAATACGAGGTGAACAGCACCAACGCGCGGCCGCGGGTGGCCTGGCACAGCTCCACCAGCGCGCGGTTCAGCGCATGCTGGTAAGCCCGCAGGTTGCCCGGCTCCGGGATGTCGGTGACGAGGTACAACAGCGCGGAGTTTTCAAAATCGAACGGCGAACCCACCACGAGGGTGTCCGCTTCGTCGGCGTTGAGCCGCTCGCGGAGATAGTCGAATTCGCCGGCGGCGGTGAGGGTGGCCGAGGTGAGGACGACCGAATGCTTGGCGTGCCACAGGTGCTTTTCCACCAGCGGACCGACGTGCAGAGGCGCGGAATACAGAGTTCGTACGTCGCGGTCGCGGGGTATCTCGACCCAATGAATCCTCTGCGGGTCGGGCTTGGCGATGATCTTATGAATCGACTCCACGGTCTGTCCGACTCGTCCGGCCCAGCCGGCCAACAGCAGCGGCAGCTCGTTGGAATTTTCCTCTTCGTCCCCGGCGCCGTGGATCCGCTCGGCGATCGCCGCGGCGATCCGCGAAGCCTCGGTGAAATCCGCGCGCATGTTGTCCCAGGCCTCTTCCACGTTCTCCCACCCCGGCAGGGTGCGCACGGCGGGTATCAGGCGGTATTGCAGGGCGAAGTCCTTCGGCGGACCGTCGATTTGGCTGAACACGAATTGATCAATTGCGCCGAAGAAAGCCTTTCCGGTGCGGGCGGCGGATTCGACCGCGGCTTCCAGGTCGCCGATCCGGGCCCGGAGGAAGGCGGCGGTCTCCTTATCCGCGCCGCCCTTCCGCGCCCGCGCCGTCAGCATCCCCAGCCAGCCGGAGCGCGCGTTGCCGAGTTCGCGCAGCGAACGCTCCAGATCCGGCCAGGAACAGCGGAACGACAAGCCGTCGGTGGCGGCCGCTTCCAGCTGGTGGCCTTCATCCACCACCAGGTAGCGGTATTCGGGAAGGACCCGGTTCTCAGCCGCCACGTCCGCCACCAACAGGGCATGGTTGACGATCAGCACATGCGCGTATTCGGCCGCAACCCGGGCGCGGAGGAAGGGGCAGGTTTTTCTCCGGAATAAATAGCACCCTTCCGGGGAGCAGAGCTCATCCTCCGCCGAAAGCTGGGCCCAAACCGCGCGTTCCGCCGGACCGTTGAGGTTGATCTCCGATCGGTCGCCGCTCTCGGATTCGGTCAGCCAGAGGACGGTTTTAGCCAGTACGCGCATTTCATCCGCGTTTTCCGGTCCGCGGCGGCGCAGGGCCTCGAATTTCCGCGGGCAGATGTAATTTGAGCGGCCTTTAAGGGCGGCGGCCCGCGCTTCCAACTTCAGCACCCGCACCAGGTCGGGAAAATCCTTTTTCAGAAGCTGATCCTGCAGGTTGATGGTGTTGGTGGAGACAACCACGCGCTCGCCGTTTTTAAGCGCCCAATGGACCGCCGGGATCAGGTAAGCCAGGCTTTTCCCGGTGCCGGTGCCCGCCTCGACCATGAGGTGAGAACCTTGCGAGAAGGCTTGGGAAACGGCCGCGGTCATTTCCATCTGCTGGGTCCGGCGTTCGTAGCCGGGAAAATGGGCGCCGAACGGACCGCGGGTGTCGAGCAATGCGGCCATCGCCTCCGGATCGAGGGGTTCGGGTTCCTCGCGGGGGAGCGGCGGTTCGGGTCCGGACTGGGAATCGTCGCGCCGCCCGAACACCGGCTGCGACTCGAAGATCGGGAAGCGCACGCCGGGCGTTTTGGCCAGCGCCCCCTCCTCCTTCAGCCTGGCGGCATACGCCTCCTCCATCAGCGCGCCGCCGCCCCACTTCACATTCTGGCCGAAACGCACCATCTCGGCGAGGAACGCGGTCGGAAGTCCGCAGGCGATCTCCGCCAGCCGGCGGTAAAGTGCATAGGCCGCGAGCGCGTCGTCCAACGCGCGGTGGGTTGGGGAGACGGGGATTCCCAGATGGGAGCACAACGCCCCCAAGTTGTAGCGCGGAGCGCGGGGAAGGAGCGCCGAGGCCAGCTCCAAGGAGTCCAGAACATCCTGGTCCTGGAACAGCCTGTGCTTGCGGAAGAAGGCGATGTCGAAGGCAACGTTGTGCCCGAGGATCGGGTCGCCGCCGGCGAACTCGCGGATCTGCGGGATCAACGCCTTAATCGGCGGGGCGTCCGAAACCATGGCATCGGTGATGCCGGTGAGCTGGGTGATGGCCGGGGGAATCCGGCAGCCGGGATGGACGAAGGAGGACCAGCGGGCTTCCTCGCGGTCTCCGCGAAAGCGGATCAGGCCGACCTCGATCACGGCATCGCGTTCGGGCGACAACCCGGTGGTTTCGATATCAAGGGATACGATGTGTTTTTTTTCGGACATTGGACGGGGGCGTTTCCAGGTCCGCTTCCGGTTTGGGAGCGGGCGCGGAGATTATACCATCCGTCTTGGGGGGATTATGGTAGACTAACGCCTTAATCCCCCGGGGTCGGATCCGGAACGGTTCTTCCGCGGTCCCAACCGCATTCCGACAAACCTGGACAAGCGATGCGCCCCAAAGTCTCGATCATCGGAGCCGGCAACACCGGATCGGCGACCGCCGTCTGGCTGGCCGCAAAGGATTTATGCGACATCGTCCTGTTGGATGCGGTGGACGGGCTGGCCCAGGGCGCGGCGCTGGATTTGCAGGAAGCCATCCCGATTCTCGAGCAATCGACCAGCGTCCACGGGACCAGCGATTATGCCGACACGCGCGATTCCGACGTGGTCATCATCACCGCCGGCAAACCGCGGAAACCGGGGATGACCCGCGACGAATTGGCGCAGACCAACGCCGCGGTAATCAAGGAAACGGTCGCGGCCGCGGTTGGGCATTCGCCGGAGGCAATCCTGATCATCCTTACCAACCCGGTGGATGCGATGACCTACCTGGCCTACCGGTCGAGCGGGCTTCCCAAACAGCGGGTGATCGGCCAAGCCGGGATCCTCGACTCGTCGCGGTTCCAGATCCTGATCGCCCGGGAATTGGGCGTGAGCGTCGAAAGCGTGCATGCGTTCATGCTCGGCGGACACGGCGACACCATGGTGCCGATGGTCCGCCATTCAAACGTCTGCGGGGTTCCGCTTTCGGATCTGATCCCGGCGGAAAGGCTGGAAGCGCTCGTCGACCGAGCCCGGAACCGCGGCACGGAGCTGATCAACCTGCTCAAGACCCGCAGTGCGGCGTATGCGCCGGGGGCGGCCCTGACGGCGATGGTGGGATCCATCCTTAACAACACGCACCGGGTGTTTCCTTGTTCGGCGTATTGCGAGGGCGAATTCGGCCTGGACGACATTTATTTCGGGGTGCCGGTGCAGATCGGACGCACCGGGGTGGAGCGGATCGTCGAATTGTCGCTCAACGCCGAGGAGCGTGCCACGCTGGAAGCCTCCGCCGCCCGGATCCGCAAGATCGTTTCCGGCTTGGCCTCGAACGGTCCGTAAGCGGGGGGGAGAGGAGCGGAGACGCAGGAGAGAACCATGGCCAACACCTACTCCGAGGAAGTTAAACTGATCGCCAAGGCGGGCGAGATTCCCTTCTCCAAGGGTCTGGAAGGAATTCCCGTGGGCGAGAGCGCGAAGAGCTTTGTCGACGGAATGGGGGGCAAGCTTGTCTATCACGGACACCCGATCGAGGAATTGTGCGAAAAATCCAGCTACGAGGAGGTGTTCTACCTTTTGCTGTACGACCGCCTGCCCAAGGAAGCCGAACTTAAGGATCTCGAACGGTTGATGCGCTCGTACAGGGAGATTCCGTCCGAGCTGTACGACCTGATTGCGAAGCACGCGCCGCGCTACGGCGTGCATCCGATGTCGGTTCTGCGCACGGCGGTTTCGGCCCTCGCGGCCTACGACGAGACCACCGAAGACGATACGCCCTCCGAACAATGCCGCCAAAGCATCCGGATCGTCTCAAAGATCGCCACCATCGCGGCCGCCATCGCCCGGGCCCGGCAGGGGAAACCGATGCTCACCCCCCGGGCGGACCTGACGCACGCCGGCAATTTTTACTACATGCTCACCGGAGCCGCGCCCGACAATTTCTACGCGGAGGTGATGGATGTCCTGCTGATCCTGCACGCCGATCACGAGTGCAACGCCAGCACCTTCGCCACCGTGACCGTCCGCTCGACCCTCTCCGACCTGTACTCGGCGGTCGTGGCGGGGATCTGCGCGCTGAAGGGGCCGTTGCACGGGGGCGCCAACGAAGAGGTGATGCGGATGCTCCAGGCGATCGGCTCGCTGGAGAACGTCGAGCGGTTCCTGGAGGACGCGATGTCGCAGAAACTGCGGATTCACGGATTCGGACACCGCGTGTACAAAATCATGGACCCGCGCGCGACGATCCTGCGCAACCAAGCCCGCGAGGTGACCCGCCGGGCCGGCACCGAACACTGGCTGGAAACCGCCGAGCGGATCGAGAAGGTGATGGCCGAGAAATACGGCCAGCGCGGAATTTGGCCGAACGTGGATTTTTTCTCCGGAGTCGTGATGGCCTCGATGGGCATCGAAATCGCGATGTTCACCCCGATCTTCGCCGTCGGACGCAGCGCCGGCTGGACGGCCCACGCGCTCGAACAATGGATCGACAACCGGATCTTCCGGCCGCGCTTCATCTACGTCGGCCCGGAAGAAGAACCGTATCCGCCGGTCCGCGAGCGCTGACCGGCCGCCCAAGTGCCGCCCGCCGGTGGCGGAAAACCTCGATCCCCGGTATCATGGAAATCATCGGAGTTCCCGAATGCCCAACGAAGCCCTCGAGCAAACGCTGGTCCTGATCAAACCCGACGCGCTGAAAAACTCGCTCACCGGTTACATCGTCTCCCAACTTTCCGAGTTCCACACCGGCCTGCGGTTCGCCGCCGCAAAGATCGTTTATGTCAACCGGATGCTGGCCGACGAACACTACGCGGAGCACCGCGGGAAAGTGTTCTTTCCCGGGCTGCTCGATTTCATCATGGGGAAGATCCACTACCCGGACGAGCCTTGGAAGCGCCGGGTTGTCGCTTTCGTCTATCAGGGCGTTGACGCGGTGCAGCGGATCCGCGAATTGGTCGGACCGACCAACCCGCACGAGGCGCGGGAAAAACAGCCGGGCTGCATCCGCTCGCTGGGCACCCTGGTCCCGATTCTGGACAAGAACGGGAACGCCATCGGCCAGCGGATGGAAAACCTGATCCACGCCTCGGCCAATGCCGCCGACGCCGAGCGGGAGATCAAATTATGGTTCCAGCCGGCGGATATGCCGCCGTCGATGCATGCCTATCCGGTGGTGACCAGCCAAAGCCATTATTACTATCACGGGGGAAAACTGGCCACCGCCTACCAGCCGGGCGCCTTCTGTTTCATCACGCCCGGAAGCCTGGTGTGGTCTTCGGATATGGAGATCCTTAAAGCCGTCCTGCAGGGGAACCCGGCTCCCGCCCCGCTCGAGGCGGTGGCGGCGAAATACCTTATTAACGTTTGTAAAGAAGAGGACTGACCCGCCGCCCCGGCTTTGCGGTTCTTCCGCCCTGACAGGCATTGGCCCGGTCTCCCATTTGCCGGGGCTATCGGCGATCTCCCGCCTCCCACAACAGGTTGCGGGGCATCCCTCCTCCCACGAAAGAGGGGATAGGTCCTATTCGCCGCACAGTGGATGGTCGGCTGAGCCGAAAAAAAAGACGGTAATTGCTTCTCAGTTTTTGTCTGCTCACCCCGATGCAAGAATTATATAAATGTCCGGAAAAACCAGTTTTCATTTTCCCCTCATCCCATCCTTCTCCCAGCCCATCGCTTAAGTTGGAGGGCTTTCAATAAATGTATAAGTTCATCCGTAGATGCAGGGCTGGGAGAAGGCGCCCGAACCTGTCCCGGAGCGAAGCGACGGGAGGGCGGATGAGGGGGAGGCTGAGGAGATACTTAAATTCTTGCATGGGAAATATACATTCAAAGCAGGTAGATAATGTAAAGCCGCCGAGTTGTTGAGAAGGACTGGGAGGATTAATCCGGCAACGCCTGTTCCGCACTCCGCTCGGGACAGTGACGGGAGGATGCGAAAGGGGAAAAAGAAAAAGGGAGGTTTTCATCCGTTTCGGAATTATGGGATCGGGGTGAGGAAAAAGAAAAAACGGGATTCCGGGTAGAAAAAAGGAGAAGGCTTGAGGCCTTCTCCTTTTCCTACTCGGGATTGACAGGGGTTACTTTTTTCGCTTCGCGGCGGGTTTCTTTGCCGCGGGAACGGCGGCAACCGCGGGTTCTTCCTTCACTTGGCGGTTGCTTTGCGCAATCGCCCAGACGGTGGCCGCCAGCAACAAAACCGCCACGGCCAGGACGACGAAATTCACGCTGCCGTCGGCATTGGTCAATTGGTACTTGACAATGATCGGGGCGGCCAGCAGGCTGACCAGATTGGCGACCTTGATCATCGGGTTGAGGGCCGGACCGGCGGTGTCTTTGAGCGGATCGCCGACCGTGTCGCCGACCACGCCCGCCTTATGCCGTTCGGAACCCTTGCCGGTGTTGGCCTTGAGGTCGCGGGGCTCGTCCTCGATCGACTTCTTGGCGTTGTCCCAGGCGCCGCCGGCGTTCGACATGAACACCGCCAGCAACTGGCCGGAGAGGATGATGCCAGCCAGGAAGCCTCCCAAAGCTTCGACCTGCAGGATTAAGCCGACGGCCAGAGGCATCAGGACGGCGATCGTCGCCAGCGGGATGAGCTCCTTCTGGGCCGAGGCGGTGGAGATGCTCACCACCCGGGCGTAATCCGGAGCCACTTTTCCGGTCATGATGCCCGGAAGCTTGAACTGGCGGCGGACTTCCTCAACGATCTGGCAGGCCGCGCGGCTGACCGCGCGGATGGAGAGCGAGCCGAACAGCCATGGCAGGGCGCCGCCCAGGAGCAAGCCGATGAACACCTTGGTGTCGGAGACGCGGATGGCGTCCATCACCGTCTGACCGAGTTGGGCCTGCACCCGGCCGACGTCGGTGATGTAGGAACCGAACAGGCTGACCGCGGCGATCACGGCCGAGGCGATGGCGATGCCCTTGGTGATGGCTTTGGTGGTGTTGCCAACCGCGTCGAGGTCGGCCATGATCTGGCGGGCCTTGAGGGTTTCCTTGTCCTTCAGGTCATGCCAGGCCATCTCGCCGATCCCGTTGGCGTTGTCGGAGATCGGGCCGTAGGAGTCCATCGCCACGTTGTTGCCGGTGTGCGAGAGCATGCCGATGCCGATCATCGCCACGGCGTACAGCACGTAGGTCGCCCCGTCGGCGCTGTAGAGCAGCAACCCGAGGATGAAGGCGACGACGATCACGAACAGGGCGTAGACGCTGGATTCCATCCCGACCGAAAGGCCGGAGAGGATCGTGGTGGCGGGTCCGGTGTTGGTGGATTTGACGATCTCCTTGACCGGTGCGTGCTTGGTGGAAGTGAAGAACGAGGTCAGCGGGTTGAAGGCCACCGCCAGGCCGACGCCGATGGTGGTGAGGGCCGCCAGGCGCCAGTCTTGGGCGTAGGTCAGGGCCAGGATGAAGGAGATGGTGCAGGTAAAGAAGCTCGACACCTCGTACGAGCGGAACATCGCCTCTTCGGCATCATGCGCCCGCAGGAAGGGGATCGGGAACTTTTCCCAGATCGGAACGGTGAAGGTCCCGAGCATGGAGGAGATCACGCCCACGGCGCGGATCACCAGCGGGTAGACGATCCACTTCAACTCGCCGGTCAAGGACACCAGCGCCAAGCCGAGGATCAGGCCGGAGACGATGGTCGTTTCGTAGCTTTCGAAGATGTCGGCGGCCATGCCGGCGCAGTCGCCGACGTTGTCGCCGACCAAGTCGGCGATCACCGCGGCGTTGCGCGGATCGTCCTCGGGAATGTCTTTTTCGACCTTGCCGACCAGGTCGGCGCCCACATCGGCAGCCTTGGTGTAGATGCCGCCGCCGACGCGCATGAACAGCGCCAGCAGGGTGCCGCCGAAGCCGAAGCCGAGCAGGGCGTCGGGGGCGGCCCGTCCGAAGACGATGAAGATCGCCGTCCCGCCGAGCAGGCCGAGCCCGTCGGTGAGCATGCCGGTGATCGTCCCGGCGTAGTAGGCGATCGAAAGCGCCTCGTTGAATCCGCGCCGAGAGGCGGCGGCGACGCGGATGTTGGCCTGGACGGCCATCCGCATGCCCCACTGCCCGACGATCAGCGAGAAGCTCGCGCCGAGGATGAAGGCGACGGTGCGCCCGATCGCGATCACCAGGGCGATCTGGTCCTGGGTCAGGTTGTGGAACTCCTCCAGCGCCTCCCGCGAGGGCGGGACCACATAGACGCTGAAGAACATCACCACCGTCAGCACGACGATCAACGGCAGGATGGTCCGCAGCTGCCGCCCGAGGTAGGCGTCGGCTCCCTTGCGGATCGCGTTCCAAACCTCCTGCATCTTGACGGTGCCCTTGTCCTTCTTGAGCACCATCCAGCGCAACAAGGCGGCGTAGACCAGGCTGAGGAACGCGGCCACCAGCACGCTGAGGATGAAGATCTGCTCGACAGGGTTCAAGCCGTGCCGTGTTGCCATTCCGAAAATGTCAAGATTTTCCATGTAGTCCTCCACGGAGTGTCCGGATCGACACACAAGATAAGCCGCGCATTAGGCGCGGCAGGATGACCGGGGATTCTTCTTAATCATTCGCTGGCAGCGGGGGTGATGCATCCGCGTCGGCCGGGAACAGCTCACGCATTTTAGTTTGGGGCCTCCGCCTTGTCAAGCGCGGCGGAGCGCGCGCCTTCGGCGGTGGAAACGGGGCTTCCAGCGGGTCCGCGACCAGCTAAAGGTTTGATGAGAAGCCCCGAACCGTCCTTGATTTGAGCCGAAAAACAAGTATAAATAAACAGTAGCATCCCCCGATCAACACCTTCGGGCTCATCTCTCCATACCCTTTTACGAGGACAGGATGATTCAAGTCACCAACCTGACCAAATGGTACGGCCTGCGCAAAGCCATCGACGGGTTAAACTTCCACGCCAAGAAGGGGGAGATCGTCGGCTTTCTGGGGCCGAACGGCGCCGGGAAAACCACCACGATGCGGATCCTGACGGCCTACATGCCGCCCAGCGAAGGGCGCGCGATCGTGGCCGGCTTCGACGTCGTGGACGAGTCGCTCGAGGTCCGGCGGCGGGTGGGCTACCTGCCGGAAACCGTGCCGCTCTACTCCGACATGACGGTGCTCGACTACCTCGACTTCATGGCCGCGATGCGCCACCTTCCAAATCCGGACCAGTGCGTCGACGAGGCCATCCAGCGCGTGAACCTGGAAGACCGGGTGGAATCCTACATCGGCAACCTCTCCAAAGGCATGCGCCAGCGGGTCGGCTTGGCGCAGGCCGTGCTCCACAAGCCGGAGGTTCTGATCCTCGACGAACCGACCATCGGCCTCGACCCGGTCCAGGTGGTGGAAATCCGCAACTTCATCAGGGAGCTCGGCGCCGATCACACGGTGCTGCTTTCGACCCACATTCTCTCCGAAGCCCAGCAGATCTGCAACCGCGTGCTGATTATCAACAAAGGCCACATCGTCGCCGAGGACCGGCCGGAAAACCTGCAGGCGCGGCTGGCGGGCGCCGAGCGCATCACCGTCGAGCTGGCCGGGGAAACCGAAGGCGCCGAGAACATCATCGCCGCGGTCAAGGGAGTCCTGACGGTCGAACCGATGGGCAACGGCATCTTCGAAGTGGAAATCGCCCCCGGGAAGGAAATCCGGCCGGCGATCGTCCGCGCGCTGACCCGCGGCGGGCAGGACGTGGTCGAAGTCCACAGCCAGGGCGTGGACCTGGAGCAGATCTTCCTGGAACTGACCCGTACGGACGACAAATCCAAGGGAAAACGCGGCTCCCGGCAACAGAAGGAGTAGGAATTCATGCGCAACATCTGGATCATCGCCTGGAAGGAATTCCGTCAATATTTCGGTTCCCCGATCGCCTATTTTCTGGCCGTGGTGATCTTCCTGTTCCTGGGAATCGTCTTCTCGCTCGACCTGGTGCAAACCCTGAACAACACCTATTCGGCGCAGGAACTTGCCGGGACCACGGTGCTGGGCCCGTTGCTGACCCTGTTGCTTTTTGCGACCCCGGCCATCACCATGAAGCTGTTGGCGGAGGAAAACGGGGCCGGCACGCTGGAACTGCTGTTGACCGCACCGGTGCGCGATTCCGAACTGGTCGTCGGCAAATGGGTCGGCGCTGCGATGTTCGCCTCGGTGATCCTCGCCCTCACCTGGGTGTATCCGATCTTCCTGCAGGCGATCACCAAGCCGAACGGGATCGACCAAGGCCCGCTGGTCAGCTCCTACATCGTCCTGTTCCTGCTGGTTGGGGCGCTGTTGGCGATCGGCGTGGCGGTTTCGTCCCTGTTCGCCAACGCGACGGCGGCCTTCTTCGCCTCGCTGGTCGTCAGCCTCGGTCTGTGGGTTTCCGGCCTGGCCACCAGCACCCTCAGCTATATGGGCGGGATGGGCGGCACATCGCTGTGGGGGACCGTCCTGCAATACCTGGATTTCACCTCCCACTTCTACAACACGGCCTACGCCGGCCGCCTGGACCTGACCGACATCGTTTACTATCTCAGCCTCATCGCCTTGAGCTTGTTCTTCGCCACCCGCGTCATCGAATCCAAGCGGTGGCGGTAAGACCGGAGGAAACCGTCCCATGTCTTTGCAGAATGATAAAAAGGATTCCATTAGGGATTTCAATCCGGCGGCCATCGCCCCCTGGCTCTTGCTGGCCGGGGTGGCCGGGCTGGTCACCGCGCTGATCGCGTACCTCGTGCGGGGCGCGGTGGACGTTTACACCTACGTCCCGCTCCTGATCGGGGCGGTGGGCATCCTGGCCTTCGCGTTCCTGGACCCGGAGCGGGTCCAATCCTGGCTGGGCAGCCGGCAAGCCAAATACGGCACCAACATGTTAATTACCAGCCTGTCGCTGGTGGCGATCGTCGTGACCGTGAACTACATCCTGTATCAGGCGTCGACCCAGACCACGCTGTGGGTCGACCTGACCGAGGATGAATCCAACACGCTCTCGCCGGAAACCCTGCGGACCCTGCAAACCTTGGCCAACCCGGTCGAAGTCCGCGCGTGGTACGGCCCCAGCCACACCGGCTGGGAGAGCACGATGGAGCTTTTGGAAAAGTACATGGCGGAGTCGGGCGGGCTGATCACCTACACCAAAATCGACCCGGACGCCAATCCGGTGCTCGCCAACCAGGACGGGATCTCCCAAGACGGCACACTAGTCTTTGCGATGGGCGAACAAAAAGAACTGGTGACTTCTTCGACCGAAAGCGAATTCACCACCGCCCTGGTGAAGCTGATGAATCCCGGCGAGCACAAGGTCTACTTCCTGGCAGGGCACGGGGAAGCTTCGATCGACAGCAGCGAGAATACCGACGTCAGCACGCTGGCTTCCGCCCTACGCAGCAAGAACTACATCGTCGAGACTCTGAACCTGACCCAGGAGGAGAAAATCCCGGAGGATGCGTCGGTGCTCGTGCTCGCCGGCCCGAAAACGCCCCTCCTGGATTTTGAACTCACGGCGATCAAGGAATACCTGGAAGCGGGCGGCGGGCTGATTCTTCTGCAGAACCCCTACGTCGTGACCCAAATGAACCCGTCGGAGGACATCCTGGCGGCGTACCTGAAGGAGGCGTGGGGGATCACCCTGCGCAACGACATCATCGTCAACCTGGTCAACACCTATATCCTCACGCCGATCGCCTCGACCTATCCCTCCGCGAGCCCGATCACGCAGCTGACCACCGCGGAAACCATGACGATGTTCCCAACCGCGATGAGCGTCGAGATCGCCATGCCGGACGGGAAGACGTTCACGCCGCTCGGGTTCGTCCAAGTCGACGCCCCCAACAACAAGGTTTGGGGCGAGACCGACACGGCGTCGGTCGGGGAAATCTCCTTCACGACGGAAAACCGGTCCGCAGTCTTCAACAAGGACGTCGACTACGACTCGCCGCTGAACATCGGCGTCTCGGCCGAGGACGCGACCCTTTCCTCTCGGGTGGTGGTGTTCGGCGACGAGGATTTCGCCGAGAACCAGGCCGTCAACTGGAGGTCCGGCGCCAACCGCGAACTGATGGAGAACGCCGTGAACTGGGCCAGCTTTCAGGAAAACCTGATCAGCCTTTCCCAAAAGCCCTCGACCTACCGCTACATCTCGCTGCCGACGGACGCCTGGGTGATGAACGCGATCGTGCTCACCTCCGCCTGCCTGCTGCCGGGCAGCTTCGTCGCCCTGTACGGGATCGTGTGGTACAACCGCCGCAAGCATAAATAATTCCTTCTCCGGAATCGGACCTGAGCCTTCCGGAACAGAGAGAACTCCATGGATAGAAGAATTACCTACGGTTTGCTGGTCCTGCTCGTCGTACTGATCGCCCTGGCGGCTCTGCTGGATTCGAACATCATCCAGCCCGCCCCCACACCGGCCTCCTCCGTCACGGCCACCCTCGAACCGCTGTGGAGCGTTGACGGCGCAAGCATCAACTTCATCCGGATCGAGGACCTCAACGCCGGGATGCACGTGGAAGTCCAGAAGAACACCAAAGGCACCTGGATGGTGATGGACATTCCTTCGGCGGAGGCAAACCAGACTTCGGTAACCTCGGTGGTGACATCGCTCGCCAAGGTGGAGGTATACCGCGAACACGGCACGGACCTGGAACTGGAGATATTCGACCTCGACAAGCCCAACTACAAACTGACGGTGAAGACCTCGGAAGGGAAATCGTTCGTGCTGGAAATCGGCGCCATGAATCCGACCCAGACCGGCTACTACGCGCGGATTGAGGGCTCGCCGAAGATCATCTCCGTGCGGACCACCTTCCTGTCCGGGGTGATCGGCTGGATCTCCAATAAGCCGTTGCCGCCGACGATCACGCCGACCTTCACGATCACGCCGACCAACACCACCACGCCGACGATCACGCGCACGCCGACGCTGACCCCGACCGAGACGGCGACGCCGACGGAAACCCCGACCGTGACGCCGACCCCGTCGATGGCGCCGGCGACGCCCACGGCAAGTCCGACTTCCTGAGAAACAGCACCCTACACGTCCTGCCCCGCCAGTCCATCTCATGGAAGCAACCGGAGATGGACTGGCGGTTTTTTCGGAAAAATCCCAAATTTCAGGGAAAAAGCCGCCGCCTATTGCACCTCCCAATTTTCCGTTGTATGCTGGTGGAGTATGGTTGCCAAAGGAAAAAACGCGGGAAAGCCACGTTCTCCTGCCAAACGATCCAAGCCCAAAGACAACAAATCTCCGCTTCGGAACCGCCCGGTGAAAACCACCGGCGGCACGGCGTCTCCGAAGGGGAAGGATTTGGCGCGCCACAAGGCCGTGACGATGCTCGGCAGGCGCTTGGCCGCTTCCCCGGCCGAGAAACACTTCGGGGCCGCTCCGGCCGTCGCCCCGGTGGACGATTCCCTTCCGATCGACGAGGAACATCCCTCGATCGCCGCCCTGATCGAACAAGGCCGGGAAAAGGGATTCGTCACCATCGACGACATCCTGCGCTACTTTCCGGAGGCCGAGCGGGATATCGACCAATTGGAGGAGACTTACGCCGCCCTGCTCTCGGCGGGGGTGGAGATCTTCGACACCAGCGAATCCGCCGAACCGGAACCGGGCGACGAGGAGCTGGCGGAGGTGGAAGAGGAAATCCCGCTGTCCGGGGAACTCCTTGAAGACGACACCTACCTCTCGGCGATCGACGCCGACGACACAATCGGGCTATACCTCAAAGAAGTCGGACGGGTGCCGTTGCTGACGGCCGTCGAAGAGGTGACCCTAGCCAAGCGGATCGAACGCGGCAAGCTGGCGCGGGAATCCCTCGCACGGGGCGTCGCGGAACTCCGCCGGCGGGCTCAGCTGCAATCCGGGATCGAAGACGGGTGGTCCGCCCGCGAGCATCTGATCACCGCCAATTCCCGGCTGGTGATCAGCGTGGCCAAGAAATACATGGGCCGCGGTGTCCCGTTCCTGGACCTGATCCAGGAAGGGAACATCGGCCTGATCCGGGCGGCGAAGAAGTTCGACTACCGCCGGGGGCACAAGTTCAGCACCTACGCCACTTGGTGGATCCGCCAGGCGGTGACCCGGGCGATCGCCGACCAAGGCCGCACGATCCGCGTCCCGGTCCACATGGGCGACCAGATCAACAAACTGTTGCGCGTCTCCCACCAGCTGACGCAGGAACTCGGACGCGACCCCAGCCCGGACGAGTTGGGCGACGCGCTGGGCGTGACCTCGAAGAAGGTCGAGAACATGATCCAGGTTGCCCGCCGGCCGCTTTCCCTCGAAACCCCGACCGACGAGGAAGAGGATTCGGTTCTGGGGGATTTCATCGAGGACGAGGAAAGCCCCGCCCCGGCCGAAGCCGCCACGCGCAACCTTCTGCGCGAACAGCTGGAGGAAGTGCTCGGAACCCTGCCCCCGCGCGAAGTCCGGATTCTGCAGCTGCGGTACGGCCTGTTGGACGGGCAATCCTACACCCTCGAGGAAGTCGGCCGTAAAATGGGCGTCACCCGGGAACGCGTGCGGCAGATCGAGGCCCAAGCGCTCAGCCGCCTGCGGCACCCCAGCCACCGCCGCAAACTGCGGGATTACATCAGCGAGTGACGGCGCCGCCCCGGGCAATTGCGGGGCGGCGAACATTATTGGACGGGCTTTACTCGGTTTATTTTGTTCAGGCAATGATCCAAAATTTTTACCGCTGAGCCAATCATCGTCACGCCGGCTACCATCCTCGACGTGTTCTTCGCCGTGGGTGAATTTCGCCGGCGTCTTTTTAATTATCAATAACCACTCCATCACGGCTTCGAGCACCATCGCTTTGTAAAGATGGGCGCCGGGATGACGAACAAAGCCAAGAACGACGGTAAGGTTTTTTAGGATTTTTGGTAATTGCTCAGCATCCCGCCATCACCCAATCTTCACCCCCCTTCCCCTTCACCCCTTCCCCCTCTCCTGGCTTATGCCAGGAGAGGGGGAAGGGGACCGGGGATAGAGGTGAGGATGTAAAATGGCCGGTTATCCTTTCAATATCAATCATGCTGAGTGGTAATAAAAACCCTTGTTTTTCCGGTTTTTCATTAAGGTAAACATTGTGAAGATTTTGTCGGATCCTGTGGACAACGCGGAAAAAGTGTTTTTGCCT
>JAFGKK010000124.1 GCA_016928575.1 Anaerolineales bacterium | reverse complement strand
CGTGTTCTCTTTTGCGAACCGCCGGATGCGGACCCGCATGTCCGGTGGTGTGAGAGGGAGCGGCCAGTCACCGCTCCCTACTCGATTAAAATTTTTTCAACGGAATACCCGGAGGGACGGAGAAGAAACGGTTCTCCCGAACGTAGATGAATCATCGGAAAAACATTGGAAGGATGAATATGAAAAAATACTCGCCGTTGTGGTATTCGGAACATTGATTGTTTTGGGGATAATCGTGTTAAGAAACCGTTTTGCTCAACCGGAATCGCTCTCCACGGCAGAAATTGCGGCATCTCCCAGTAAACCGAAAGCGGAGGCAATCGACTCCGTTCCCGCCGACCCGGATTCGACCGAGAACGCCCGGCGGATCCTGGAATACCTCGGCGGCCTGTCCACGACAGACGGCGGGCGGGCGATCGCGGGGCAGAACTGCTACCACGGCAACGAGATCGCCCCGGAGCGGGAGGAAAACGGCTATGAAAACCTCGTCGTCGCGCTTCACGAACAGACGGGAAAGTGGGTCGGTCTGGTCGGGGTGGACTATGAGTACATGAAAGTCTTCACGCCCGAAGAGCTTTCCTCCGCCAACCGCGTGCTCATCGGGCATTGGAAAAAGGGCGGGCTGGTGACGGTCAACTTTTCCCCCGTCAACCCGTGGGTCTCCGCCGAAGCGGATATGGGCCGCTACCGGGAGCTGTGGAACGGCCCCGGCTCGCCGGACGATCTTTCGCACGCGAAGCTTGCGGATTTGCTGGATCCGTCGAAGACCGTGCAGGCCGAATGGCGCAGGAAGCTGGACCGGATCGCGGCGGCGCTGGCCGAACTGCAAGACGCGGGGGTGGTCGTCCTCTGGCGGCCGATGCAGGAGATGAACGGCTTTTGGTTTTGGTGGGGCAGCGACCCCGAAGGCTACCGGAAGGTTTACCTCGACATGTTCGAGTACTTCACCCGCGAAAAGGATCTGCACAATTTGTTATGGGTCTACTCGCCCTCCGCCGAAATTCCGGACATCCGGTCGTATCCGGGCGATGAATACGTCGATATCGTCGCCCCGACGGCCTACGACGACAAGCTGACGGTGAAACACTATGCGCTATTCGCCGAGATCGGCTCCCCGCTCAAACCCTTCGGGTTGGGCGAGTACGGCGCGAAGCTCGACGGTCCGTTGGCCGCGGCCGGGACGCTCGACATGATGGAGCTCATCCGCCGGATTCGGAAGGATTACCCGCGGGCGGCATACTGGGTTTCCTGGCACAGCTACCCGGACAGCCACTGGTCGATCATCAGCAACCTGAATTTCACCGCTCTGATGAACAATCCGGACGTCATTACCATGGAGACGATGTCGTGGAAGGGGTGATGAGGTTGGGGGCGGGGATGGAAAGGACCGGGATTTCCCTTCGGGATGGGATCGGACCAGCCACGGATTTTTTTCTCCTCCCGCCGTCCTTCATCCAAAGCCCGTTGCATGGGAACCCATCGAAAACGGCAAGCCGCGGCATGTCCTTCATCTTGGTGTATGGCCTGAGATCTTCGAAGGAGTTCGGCGGATTATTCCGAACAAGCCGCCACGGCGGTACGGGCCGTAGTAAGATTCCCCGCCATGGAGGACTTTTACCCCTCTGCCGGGAACGCCGGAGCGGGTCCGGCTTCCCGCATGTTTGAGACGGACCGCGATTGGCGCTCCATGAGGGATTTGCTTATGGCGGCCTGCGCGCGCGCCGGCGATGGACGCCGTGCGCACGTCGGCGGGCTGATGTGGGATTATTTCATGGTGGCGTGCCACCTCGATCCGCGGGTTCACCTCCGGCTTTGGCAGGACGGCGGGGGCGCCCTGGCGGCTTATGCCATCCTCGGAGAGGATCCGTCCTTTCAATGCCAGGCCGCTCCGGATTGGGAGGGAGCCGGCCTGGAAGCGGAGGCGCTGGCCTGGGCGGAGGGGCGCCTGGCCGACCTGCGCCGGAGCGAACCGGGGCGGTGGGGCGGCCCGCTGTTTTCCGGCGCGTGGCGGGATGACGAGCGCCGCAGTAGGTTCCTTGAGGAGAACGGGTTTGTACGGCGCGAAGAATTCGACGAATTCGTTCTGAAGCGTTCTCTGGCGGATGGGATTCCAAAATCCCGGATCCCCGAAGGATACCGGATCCGCGCGGTTGCGGACTCGGGCGAGGCTTCCCTTCGCGCGGACGTCCAGCGCGAGGTATGGTCGCCGTGGCCGGTCGGGCGGATCGGCGGGGAAGATTATGCGCGGCTGATGCGGATGGACGGCTACGACCGGGAGCTCGACGTAATCGCCGTGGCGCCGGACGGAACGATCGCCGCCTACGCCAACGGCTGGATCGATCCGGTCAACCGGATCGGGAATTTCGGCCCGGTGGGCGCACGTCCGGCGCACCGCCGGCGCGGATTGACACGCGCGGTGCTGTGGGAAGGAATGCGCCGCATGCAGGCGCGGGGGATGAACCGCGTATGCATCTCCACCGGTATCTCGAACGTCCCGGCCAGGAATCTCTATGAGTCGATCGGCTTCCGCGAGGCAAATCGGGTTCTCGGATACGCGAAGCCGGACCGGGGCGGCGGATCTTCCACGCCCGGCGGAGGGGACGGCGGCGAATCCGACCGGCCTCCGGAGACGCGCAGCCGGGCGGACGCGGAACGAGGGAAATGATTTTCGACTGCCGCCTGCATTCCAGAAATTCATCGGACGGCGAAGGCTCCCGCCATGACGTTTGCCGGGCGGCGGAGCCGCGCGCAGCCGGCAGAACATCCTCTTTTTTTAGGAATGACTCCATGCAATCGAATGCTGCACCGACGGAAACGGGGCGGGGGAAAAACATACTGGCGATCAATATGGCTTTGACCGTCTTCTTGACGCTGGTGTTTTGGGCGATCGTCCGGTTTTCCCGGGTGGAGGGTCTTCCGCTGTATTTTCTGCAGCTCGGCCTCTACGCCGTATTTTTCCTGCAGGCTTGGTGGGGATTGAAACACGAACGGATTGTTCCGCCCTTCAACCTCCGCCGAATTGGGGAAGCGCTGGCCTGCTCGTTGGCCGGCTGGCTGTTCTTTGTGGTCGTAATTCAGGTGACGGGGATGATCCGGCTGCCGGAGGAATTCGCCGCTTTGCGGAACACTCCGGCCGTGCAGATCGGGGCGAAAATCATCAGCACCTGGTTTTTCGTCGGCTTGGGGGAGGAAGTGCTGTTCCGCGGCTATTTCCAGAACGCGTTTCGGCGGCATGCCACGCGGGGAACCGACCGTCAACGGACGGCGGCGGCGGTCCTGGCCGTCAGCGCCTTCTTTTCCCTGTGGCATCTCCCGGTACGAATCATATGGCTCCTCGCCGGAGAGCTGGATCCGGCCACGCTCCTGCTCAGCCTGGTGATCGTGTTTCTGCCTGGGCTTGGGTACGCCTTCCTGTATATCCGGTCCGAGAACATCCTCTTGAACGGATTGGTGCACGGCTTGTCGGACTACCCTTTGATCGGAATGAGTTCGCAATTCGCGCCGGCCATATTGCTGGCGGCCATCGCCTGTGTGGAGCTCGCCCGATTCCGGTCCGCCAAAAAACCCGACGCGGAACGATCGCCTTCTTGACGGCGCGCGCTTGCCGGCTGGGAATTCCCGGATCCGCATACCGGATGCGATTACGTGAAGCGGTGGGCTGCGAAGATCCGCCGGCGCGGTTTTCTCCCCCGGTTTTATTTCGGGTAAAATGACTCGCGCCGTTCGAGCCCGCGGCAAATGATGCTCCATCCATCTTCCCGGAAGATTACCCATGCCGGATTCTTCGCCCCTCGTCCTTGGAATCGACTCCAGCACCACCGCCTGCAAGGCGGTGGCGTGGGATTGCGACGGCAACGCCGTCGCCCAAGCAGTCAGCCCGCTTCCGATGCTCTGTCCACAGCCCGGCTGGTATGAGCAGCCGGCCGAAGCCTGGTGGACCGCGGCGGCCGAGGCTGTCCGCCGGGCGGTGGCCGGCGTGGAGTCCGGCCGCTTGAAGGCCTTGTGCATCGCCCACCAGCGCGAGACGTTCGTCCCGCTCGACGCGCAGGGCCGGCCGCTGGCCGAAGGGATCCTCTGGCTCGACGAGCGCGCGCGCGATCTGCTGCCGGATCTGGAAAAGGCTTTGGCGCCTTTCGGCTTCCACGCTCTGACCGGCAAACGCCTTTCGGTGAACCTGACGGTTGCCAAGATCGCCTGGCTGAAACTCCACCGGCCGCAAATCTTCGCCGAAACCAAGCAATACCTGGATGTTCACAGTTACCTGGTGCGGCGGCTGACGGGCCGCGCCTGCGCCGGATGGGGCAGCGCCGACCCGACCGGGATGTTCGACCTCCATCAAAACCGCTGGGCGGAGGAGATGCTGGAACGGATCGGCGTCCGGAAGGATCAACTCCCTGAGCTGTTCCCGCCGGGGACCGTCGTGGGAAACGTGCTCGCCTCGGCCGCGGAGGAATGGGGCCTTCCGGCGGGCCTGCCCGTCGCGGCGGGGATCGGCGACGGACAGGCGTGCGGCTTGGGGGTGGGAATCACCTCGCCCGGAGACGCCTATCTTTCACTCGGCACCTCGATGATTTCGGGGACCTACAGCGAGGCGTGCGTGATCAACCCCGCCTTCCGGACGATGTGCGGCGGCGTTCCGGAAACCTTCCTGCTGGAGACCGTCCTGCTCGGCGGCGCCTACACCGTCGCCTGGTTTCTGGAGAAGATGGACGGGCGGCCGGGCGAAGATCCGGCCGCCCGGCGGGAATTCTACGAGCAGGCCGCCGGCGAAATACCGGCCGGGAGCGACGGGTTGGTGGCGGTGCCCTATTGGAACAGCGTCCTCGGGCCGTATTGGGACCCGGCCGCGAGCGGGATCGTCGCCGGCTGGCGCGGCCATCACACGCTTGCCCATCTTTACCGCACGATCCTCGAGGGGACGGCGTTCGAGCAACGGTTGGGGACGGAGGGCGTCGAGATGGCGCTGGGCCGGACGGTCAGGCGGTTCATTGCGATCGGCGGCGGGGCGCAAAGCGGCCTGTGGCGGCGGATCCTGGCCGACGTCACCGGCAAACCCGTGTTCCGTGCGGCCGCGGGGGAAGCCGCCGCGTTGGGGGCCGGAATCCTCGCCGCCGCGGCCGCGGGCTGGTACGCCGCAATCCCCCAGGCCGCGCGGGCGATGACGCGCGTCCTGCCCGATCCGGACGAGCCCGATCCGGCGCGGCGGGATTTCTATTCCCGCATGTTCGAAGAAGTTTATAAACCGTTGTTCCCCGCGGTCCGGCCGGCGCTGGACAAGCTGGCCGATTTGTCGGGAAACGCATAGGAAACGCCGGACCAATGCCGTCCATCCTCGCGCGAAACCGGTTGCCGTTTTCGGATCGGTGTTTCCCCTCCCGCCTTCCCGTCACACGGGAAGGCGGGAGGGGAAGGGGAGGGTGGATGGGATGGGAAAAAAGGGAAAGGCGGTCGTGATCATGGGTCACATCCTCGTCGTCTACGAATCCCGCACCGGACATGTCCGGCGGATGGCGGAAGCCGTCGCCGAAGGCGTGCGCGGCGCGGGATCGGAGGCCCGGCTGCTTTCCATCGACGAAGCCGAGCCGCAGGATCTGCTCAACGCGGCCGGCATCATCGCCGGTTCCTACACCTCGTACGGCGTCGCGGCGGGCGGAACGAAGGCGTTTTTCGATAAGACCTACGGCGTCCACGGGAAGTTGAACGGCAAGGTCGGCGGCGCCTTCGCCTCGTGCGCCGGGCTGGGCGGCGGATGCGAAACGACGGTCCTCTCGCTGCTGCAGATGATGCTGGTGCACGGCATGATCGTCCAGGGCAATCCGGCGGAGTTCCACTTCGGCGCCGTCGCCATCGGGGCGCCGGATGCGCGCAGCCTGGAAGCCTGCCGCAGTCTCGGTAAGCGCACGGTCGAGCTGGCGGAGGCCGTGGCGGGAATATAAATTTCCCGCGGTTGTCCGCCGGCGAGCCCGTTTACAGCCCTCCGGGCGCCGGGCCGCAGACCGGATGCGCCGCCGCAGTGCCGGACCGGACCTTGCGCCCGCCGGAAAAGTTTCCCGCCGATCGGCGCGGTGCCCGCGGCGTCGGCCTGGAGGAGAATTCGATGGAGTGCAAGCAAGCCAAGAACCTCCAACACTGCAACTGCTCCTACCCCTCTTGCAGCCGCAAGGGGATGTGCTGCGAATGCCTGAGATACCACCTCGAGAGTCGGGAATTGCCCGGGTGCTGCTTCCCGAAGGACGCCGAGCGGACCTACGACCGGTCGTTCGAGCATTTCGCCCGGCTGGTGGCTGAAAAGCGCGTGTAAGCCCGGTGCGCTGGAACCGATACTCCTTTTCGAGGGGCAATGTCGATACCGCTGCTGGAGGATGCCATGCGCCGTCGGATATGGGCCCCGGTTTTGATCGTCGCGGCCGTGATGGCCGCCTGCCGCAATCCGGGTTTTGAATCGGTCGATCTGCAGGCTCTGGCGTACTCGGTGGATGATTTTCCGCCATCCGCCGGCCCGGTCGATGTTCGGGCCGTTAACGAGGAAAAGGATTGGGAATACCTGCAATGGGCAAATCTGAGGGTTGCCGGCCCGGCCGGCGACGCCGTCCTGGAGGCGGATGTGATTCTGTTTTCCGATAAGAAAGAACTCCTGAAGGCCTACGCGGCCTTCACCGCCCCCGAATCGCGGAAAGGCTATGCGGAGTATGATCCGCCGGAGATCGGCTATGCGGTCGTGGGCGGGCGGCAGGATCGGAGCGGCGGCGGTGCCGAGATCGTTTTTGCCTTCCAGCGCTGTTACGCGATGGCGAGCATCCGGGCCCGGGTCGGCGGAGAATCCTCCCTGACGGAGGAAGCCGTCTACCGTTACGCCGCCGCGCTGGATATGCGGTTGAACAACAGCGTGTGTCCAATCTGACGGATTCCGGGCGGAGATCACCTTCCCGCCGCGGAATCTTCCGGGAGGCTGACCCATGAAAGACCTTCTCGAACGCCATTGGCACCATCTCCCCGTCGACGAAGTGCTTGAGATCCTGGACGCGGACCGCGAGCGCGGATTGGACCTGTTTGAGGTCCGGCGGCGGCGGGAGCGGATGGGGCCGAACCGGCTTACCCCGCGCAAGGGAAAAAGCCCGCTCGTTAAATTCCTGCTCCAATTCAACAATCCGCTGGTGCTGATCCTGGTGGTGGCGAGCGCGGTAACCGCCGCATTCAAGGATCCGCTCGACGCCGGGGTGATCTTCGGCGTGGTGTTGGTAAACGCGGTCATCGGGTACGTGCAGGAGGCGCGGGCGGAGGAATCGATCGCCGCGCTGGCCCGGGCGATGACCGCCGAGGCGGATGTCGTCCGCAGCGGGAAGGCGGTGCGCGTGCCGGCGGAGGAACTGGTGCCGGGGGATATCGTCGTCCTCCAGGCGGGGGCGCGGGTTCCGGCCGACCTGCGGCTTCTGGCCGCCCGCGACCTGCAGATCGCCGAAGCCGCGCTCACCGGCGAATCGGTGGCGGTGGAGAAGGATGCCGCGGCTGCCTGTATGCCGGAGGCGGTGCTGGCCGAACGCGCGACGATGGCCTACGCCTCGACCTTGGTGACCTACGGAACGGGCCGCGGCGTCGTGGCGGCGATCGGCGACGCCACGGAAATCGGCCGCATCTCGCAGCTGATCTCCTCCGCGGCGGAACTGCAGACTCCGTTGACCCGCAAGCTGGAGCGGTTTAGCCGCATCCTCTTGGCGGCGATCCTGTGCCTGGCCGGGGCGACCTTTGCGATCGGCTTGGCGCGCGGCCAAGCCGCCGTCGAGACCCTGATGGCGGCGGTCGCGCTGGCGGTCGGGGCGATCCCCGAGGGTCTGCCGGCGGCGGTGACCGTCACCCTGGCGATCGGCGTCTCCCGTATGGCCCGGCGCCGGGCAATCATCCGCAACCTCCCGGCTGTGGAGACGCTCGGATCGACGACCGTCATCTGTTCCGACAAGACCGGGACTCTGACCCAGAACCAGATGACGGTTAAGGAGATCGCCACCCTGGGCGGCGCATACGCCGTCGAGGGCGCGGGGTACGCCCCCCAAGGGGGCATCCGCGGCGGTTGGGAATCCGATCATGCCGCGCGGGAGACCCTCCTGGCCGGACTGCTCTGCAACGACAGCCGCCTGGAGCAGGAAGGCGGAAGCTGGACCGTGCGCGGCGATCCGACCGAGGGCGCGCTCCTGGCCGCGGCCGGCAAGGCCGCCTTGGAGCTCGATCCGCAAGCCCATCCGCTGCGGCTGGACCTGATCCCTTTCGATTCACAACACCAGTATATGGCGACCCTGCACGAAGGCGGCGCGGTCTACGTCAAGGGCGCGGCCGAGCGCCTGCTCGAGCGCTGCGCGGGGGCGCTTGCGCCCGGCGGCTCGCTGGAGGAATGCGGGACCGACCGTTTCCGCGCCGAAGCCGACCGCATGGCGGCCGACGGATTGCGGGTTCTGGCGTTCGCCCGGAAAGACCTCCCCGGGCGCGACGCCCTCTCGCACGAGGATATCCGCGGCCTCACCTTGCTCGGTTTGCAGGGGATGATCGATCCGCCGCGCCCGGAGGCGGTGGACGCGGTGGCGGCATGCAAGCGGGCGGGGATCGCGGTCAAGATGATCACCGGCGACCACGCCCTCACCGCCGCGGCGGTCGGATCGCAGATCGGCCTGTGCTCCGCCGATTGCGGCGACGTGCTGACCGGCGCAAAGCTGGCGGAACTCTCCGACGCGGAGCTGATCGAACGCGCGGGGAATACCAGCGTATTCGCCCGGGTCGCGCCCGAGCAGAAGCTGCGCCTGGTGGAGGCGCTGCAATCCCGCGGTCATGTGGTGGCGATGACCGGCGACGGGGTCAACGACGCGCCGGCCCTCAAGCAATCCGACATCGGCGTGGCGATGGGGATCACCGGCACCGACGTGGCCAAAGAGGCGGCCGACATGATCCTCACCGACGACAACTTCGCCTCGATCGAGGCCGCGGTGGAGGAAGGCCGAGGCGTGTTCGACAACCTGACCAAGTTCATCGCCTGGACCCTGCCGACCAACCTCGGGGAGGGGATGATCCTCCTGGCCGCCATTCTCCTCGGCGGCGCATTGCCGATCCTGCCGATCCAGATTCTGTGGATCAACATGGTCACCACCGCCGTGCTCGGAATGACTCTGGCGCTCGAACCGAAGGAGCGCGACATCATGCGGCGCCCCCCGCGCGACCCCAAGGCGCCGATCCTCGACGGGGTGCTGGTCGGGCGGATTCTGCTGGTGAGCCTGTTGATGCTGGCGGGTGCCTTCGGCTTGTTCGAGTACGAGATCTTGCGCGGGGCGTCGGAGGCGGAAGCGCGCACGGTGGCGGTGAACGTGATTGTCTTCGTCGAGACGCTGTACCTGTTCAACGCGCGCTCGCTGAAGCGTTCGGTGTTCCAACTCGGCCTGCTCTCGAATCCCTGGGTGCTGGGCGGCGCGCTGCTGATGGCCGCGATCCAGGTCGGATTCACCTATTTGCCGTTCATGCAGAGGCTGTTCGGCAGCGCGGGTATCCCGGGCTATCTCTGGCTGGATGTGATCGGAGTCAGCTTGGCGGCGTATGCCGTGGTCGAGGTGGAAAAGGGATTGCGGAGGCGGTTTGGGCGTTCCGCCGCGTGAGCCCCCCTCCCTGACCCTTCCCCGAGAAGCACAGTTCGCTTCTCGGGGAAGGATTCCCCGATCAGACCTCCCCCGTTAAGCGCAGTTCGCCAAACGAGGAGAGATACCCCCCCCAATCCTCCCCCTCCCTGACCCTTCCCCGCGAAGCACAGACCGCTTCTCGGGGGAGGATTCCCTGCCCAGACCTCCCCCGTTAAGCGCAGTTCG
>JAFGKK010000123.1 GCA_016928575.1 Anaerolineales bacterium | reverse complement strand
CGTGTTCTCTTTTGCGAACCGCCGGATGCGGACCCGCATGTCCGGTGGTGTGAGAGGGAGCGGCCAGTCACCGCTCCCTACTCGATTCTCGACGACCATGTCCAAACGATATCCGGCAACGATCCGCATCCCCTCATAGGTGACCGGTTGATCGACCTTGGTTTCCACCCGTATTCCGCGACGGTGTAATTCGTATTTCATACAAGCTTGATATGCGGATTCCAGGAGCCCGGGACCCAAGGTGCGATGAACCTTTATCGAACTATCGATAATTCCCCTTCCAATTTCCTGGTAATCCATTTCTCCCCCTTTTTCTCTGCGGCCTCTGCGCCTCTGCGGTAAGCCCGGATTTTACCCCAGGGCCACGTCCAGGACCATCATCAGCGCGAACCCGAGCATCGCCCCGACGGTGGACGGATCGGTTTCCTTGTCGGATTGCGATTCCGGGATCAGTTCCTCGATCACGACGTAGATCATCGCCCCGGCGGCGAAGGCCAGGGCGTAGGGCAGAATCGGCCGGACCAGGATGACCGCCGCCGCGCCGAGGACGGCCGCCAGCGGCTCCACCGTGCCCGAGAGTTGTCCGTACCAAAAGGAACGCAGCGGCGAGAATCCCTCGCGCCGCAACGGCATCGAGACCGCCGCGCCTTCGGGGAAATTCTGCAGTCCGATGCCGATGGCGAGGGCGATGGCTCCCGCCAACGACGCGGCCGGCAACCCCGCGGCGATGGCCCCGAAGGCCACACCCACCGCCAGCCCTTCGGGGATGTTGTGGAGGGTGATCGCCAGCACAAGCAGGATCGAGCGCTGCCATCCGGTGTGGATGCCTTCGGCCTTCTCGATCGGCAGGCCGAGGTGCAGGTGCGGCAGGATCCTATCCACCCCCCAGAGGAAGGCGCCGCCCAGGAGGAAGCCGACCGCGGCGGGGAACCATTCCGGCAGCGGCCCCTCGGCGGCCATCTCCAATGCCGGCGCGAGCAGCGACCAGAAGGAGGCGGCGATCATCACCCCGGCGGCGAATCCGAGCATCGAATTCATCAGCCGGCGGTTGAAGGTGCGGAAAAAGAACACCATCGCCGCGCCGAGTGCGGTCAGCCCCCAGGTGAACAGGGTGCCCAGCAGCGCCTACAGGATGTGGGATTGGGCCGAGAACCATTCCATAAGCGGTCTCCGATTCACTCTTTTTTACCGCAAAGCCCGCCGGGGGCGGGCTGTGCGGTTTAACAAATCCGCGGCAGCATTTCGCCCGGGAGCATGTCGACGATCCGCGTCCCGCCGATCGCCGTCCGCAGATGAACCCGGTGATGCGGATCCTCACGCACCCGGCCGATCACCGCCGCCTCCGCGCCGTAGGGGTGGGCGCGCATCGCCGCGAGGATTTCGCGCGCGTCCCGTTCGGCGGCGCATGCGACCAGCTTTCCCTCGTTGGCCACGTACAGCGGATCGAAGCCGAGCATCTCGCACGCCGCGCGCACCGGTCCGTGCACGGGGATCGCCGTCTCGTGGAGCTCGATTCCCGCGCCGGATTGGGCCGCGATTTCCGCCAGGGCGGTGGCCAGCCCGCCGCGGGTCGGATCGCGCAGGGCATGCACCTCGCCCGCGGCGAGCATGGCCGCCACAAGCCCGTTCAGCGGGGCAACGTCGCTCTTCAGGTCGGTCTCGAAGCCCAGGCCCTCGCGCGCCGAAAGAACCGCAATGCCGTGGTCGCCGATCGTCCCGGAGAGGATGACGATGTCGCCGGGTTTCGCGCCCGCGCCGGAAATCTTCCGTCCCGGAGGCAGCCGGCCGATTCCGGATGTGGTCAGGAACAGGCCGTCCGCCTTGCCGCGCTCCACGACCTTGGTGTCGCCCGCGGCAAGGTACACGCCCGCCTCGCGCGCCGCCTCGCGCGCGGAGACGAGGATCCGCGACAGCGTTTCGAGCGGGAAGCCTTCTTCCAGGATGCAGCCGAGGCTGAGCGCGACCGGCTCGGCGCCGACCATCGCCAAATCGTTGACCGCTCCGCACACCGCCAGCCGGCCGATGTCGCCGCCGGGGAATTCCAGCGGCTGGACGACGTGGCCGTCGGTGGTGAAGGCCAGGTTTCCGGCCCCGCCGTCGAGGATCGCCGAATCGTCGAGCGAGCGCGGTGCGCAATCCCCCAGCGCCGGCAGAATCACCCGCTCCAGCAGGTCGCGGCTCAAGCGGCCGCCCGATCCGTGGCCGAGGATGACCCGTTCGCCGGGCGGAAGGGGCGGGGGGCAGGAAAACGAATCGAAGTCGGGCATAAATTCCTCCCTCAACCCCCAACCTCCTCTTCCGGGTTATCCCGGGAGAGAAGGAGCGAGGGGGTGAGGCGGTATCGATAATACGCCGCACAGGCACCTTCGGCGCTGACCATCGGGGCGCCCAAGGGGGTTTGCGGAGTGCACTGCTTGCCGAAGGCCGGGCATTCGGGCGGTTTGCGGATTCCCCGCAGCACATCGCCGGCAATGCACAACGCCGATTCCTTCGGCGCGATTCGCCCGACGTCGAAGCGCTGTTCGGCGTTGAAGGCCGCGAGCTCGTCGCGCAACCGCCATCCGCTGCGCGGGATCACGCCGATCCCGCGCCAGGCGCGGTCGCATTCAGTGAAGGCCCGCGCGATCGCTTCCTGCGCCGGACGGTTGCCTCCGCGCGAGACCAGGCGCGGGTAGGCGTTCTCCACCTCGTGCCGGCCTTGCGCCAACTGGCGAACCGCCGCGAGCAGCCCGCGCAGCAAGTCCACCGGTTCGAATCCGGTGACGACGATCGGGGCACGGAACTCCTCCGCCAACGGCTCGTATTCCCGGTATCCCATCACCGTGCACACATGCCCGGCCGCCAGGAAGGCCTGCACGCGGTTGGACGGCGAGGAAAGGATCGCCGCGATCGCCGGCGGCACGCGGACCTGCGAGACCAGCATCGAAAAATTTTTCACTCCCCGTTCGTGCGCCTGCAGCACCGCCATGGCATTGGCCGGCGCGGTGGTCTCAAACCCGATCGCAAAAAAGACCACTTCCTTCTTGGGATGGGCCTCGGCGATCGCCAGGGCGTCAAGCGGGGAATAGACGACCCGCACGTCGCCGCCGCGCGCCCGCACGCCGAACAGGTCCCGCTCCGATCCGGGAACACGCAGCATGTCGCCGAACGAGGTGAAGATCACCTCCGGGCGCGAGGCGATCGCCACCGCCCGGTCGATCTGCTCGAGCGGCGTGACGCACACCGGGCAGCCCGGTCCGTGCACGAGTTCGATCGGCGCGGGCAACATCGCATCCAGCCCGTGCTGCAAAAAGGAATGGGTCTGCCCGCCGCAGATCTCCATGATCGTCCACGGCTTGGTCGCCTCCCGGCGGAGGGTTTCCAAGAGCGCGGCGGAGGCCGTCGGATCGCGGTACTCGTCGAGGAATTTCATCCCCCCTTCCTACTCCTCCTCTCCCGGCTTTTGCCGGGAGACGGGGCTGGAGGGTGAGGAGGAAATAGCGGGTTCTCCTATCTCCCGGAACAGCTTCAACGTCTCCTCGGCATCGTCGGGGGAGAGCACGTTAAGCGCAAACCCCGCGTGGATGAGGACGTAATCGCCGGGCGCGGCGTCCGGCACATAGGCCAGGCAGGCTTCCTTCACCACGCCGCCGTAATCGATCCGGCCCATGCGCACAGAGCCGGTGGTATACGCATCCAGAATTTTCCCCGGAACACCCAGACACATTCAAGCCTCCCGTTGTGCCGCCACTGCCGCCTGGCCGAGTGCCAGGCCCCCGTCGTTGGGCGGGACGCGGCGGTGAGTGTAAACCTCGAACCCTGCTTCCCGCAAGCCGGATGCGGCGCTGTTCAGCAGCAAGGCGTTCTGCCAGACTCCTCCTGACAGCGCCGCCTCGCGGATTCCGCGCAAATCACGGACCGCGCGGGCGGCCTGCACGGCGATCGCGCACACCGTATTGTGGAAACGGGCGCCGATGCGGGCCGCGGATTCCCCCGCGCGTACGTCTTCGATCGCCGCCGTGAGCAAGTCCCGGACTCGGACGAGGTCCCCCTCCAGCGCGAACGGGTACCGGCCCCGCTCGCCGGGAAGGGTGCGGGCGAGTTCCTCGAGCTCGATTGCTCCCTGTGCCTCGTAGTCGGCGTCGGCGCACACGCCCGCCAGCGCGGCGACGCAGTCGAAAAGGCGCCCCATGCTCGAAACCGGAGGCGCGTTGAGCCCGCGTTCCGTCTGCGCCCGCACGATCTGAACCTCGCGGGGATCCCGCTTTCGCAGAAAGGGCAGATCGTCGAGGGAAAGCCCGAGGGCTCGGGCGAACCCGACGGCGATCCGCCACGGATGGCGGATCGCGGCGTCGCCGCCGGGAAGCGGCAGGTATTCCAGGTGCAGCGCCCGCTCAAAGCCGCGGTAATCCGCGACCAGAATTTCCGCGCCCCAAACCGCGCCGTCCGTTCCGTATCCGGTTCCATCGAAGACCAGTGCGATCACCGGCCGCTCCCCGCTCAAGCCGTTATCGGCCATGCAGGCGGCCGCGTGCGCGTGATGATGCTGCACGCCGACCAGCCGCCGCCCGCCCGCGTGCTTAAGCGCCCACCCCGTCCCGAGGTAGCCGGGATGCAGGTCGTGGGCGATGATTTCCGGGTCGGTATGAAACAACCGCCGGTAGCGCTCGACCGCCTCCTCGAAGGCCGCCAGGGTCTCGGCGTTTTCCATGTCGCCGATGTGCGGGCTGAGGAAGGCGTAGCGTCCGCGCGCCAGGCAAAACGTGTTTTTCAGTTCCCCGCCGACGGCGAGCAGCGGGGGGGAATCGAACGGCAGGAGGATGGGGGCGGGCGCGTACCCGCGCGAGCGGCGCAGTGGCACGGCTTGCTCAACTTGCCGGGGTGGTATCGGCGCGGCAGGCTGCGCCCCGGCGGCGAATACCCGTACGACCGAATCATCACAACGTTGGATGATTTCCCGGTTGTGAAGGAGAAACGCATCCGCCAGCGGTCCGAGCCGGGCCAGCGCCTCGTCGTTGCCGATCGCGATCGGTTCCTCGCTCAGGTTGCCGCTGGTCATCACCAGCGCCTCCGGCGCGCTTTCCGCATCCAGCACCGCGTCGCCGGAGTGCAGCAGCAGCAAGTGCAGGGGGGAATACGGCAGCATCACGCCCAGCGTCCCGTTGCCGGGGGCGGCTTCCTCCGCGATCGGGCAGCCCGCCCGGCGGCGCAGGATGACGACCGGTTTCTCGGGGCCGGTGAGCAGAGCCCGCTCGGCCGCGCCGATCTCGCAGCAACCTTCCGCCACGGCCAAATCCCGGACCATCACCGCGAAGGGCTTGGCGCTGCGGCGCTTGCGGCGGCGCAATGTACGGACCGCCTCGGCGTTCGCGGCATCGCAGGCCAGGTGAAATCCGCCCATCCCGCGCACGGCGAGGATCCGCCCCTCGCGAAGCAAGCGCCGGGCGGCCAGAATGGCATCCTGCATGGTTTGGTCTTGTGGGGGCGCAGCGCGCTGCGCCCCCTGCGCCCCCGCCAATATCCACACCCGCGGCCCGCAGACGGGGCAGGCCACCGGTTGGGCGTGAAACCGGCGGTCGTCCGGGTTTTCGTATTCGGCGAGGCATTCGGGGCACATCGCGAACGGCGCCATGCTCGTCAGCGGCCGGTCGTAGGGCACGTCGCGGATGATCGTCAGCCGCGGGCCGCAATTGGTGCAGTTGATGAACGGATAGAGGTAGCGGCGGTCGCGCGGATCGAACAGTTCGCGCTCGCAATCGGCGCACAAGGCGATGTCGGGCGCCACCGGCTGGAAATCGCCCGGCCGGGGGACGGAGGCGCTGATTTCGAAGGTTTCGTATCCGGCCGCCGGGACGGGATTCCATTCAAGGGCGTCGATCCGCGCCAGCGGAGGGGCCTCGGCGCGCAACGCGGCGGTGAACTCGGCCAGCCGCGCCGCGCCGCCTTCGGCGGCGATATCCACCGACCCCGACGTGTTGCACACCCAGCCGCGGATTCCCAGCCGCGCGGCGAGACGGCGCACGAACGGGCGGAACCCGACGCCTTGGACCGTGCCGCTAATGCGGATTCTTCTGGCGTCCATGCTGCACTTGCCCGGCGATCCAGTCCGCGAAGGCCGGCAATCCCTCGCCGGTCCGGCACGAAAGCGGAAAGGCTACCAATCCCGGATTGAGCGCCTCCACCCCGCGGAGGAAATACTCCATATCGAAGGGGACGTACGGGAGCAGGTCGATCTTGTTGATCACCAGCGCCTGCACCCCGCGGTACATCCCGGGATATTTGTAGGGCTTGTCGTCGCCCTCGGGGATGGAGGCCGCCAGCAGGTTGATGTGCGTGCCGAGCCGAAAGGCGGCCGGGCAGACCAGGTTGCCGACGTTCTCGACGATCACCAGATCGATCCGTTCGAGCGGGAGCTGGTCGAGCGCGCCGCTGACCATCACCGCGTCGAGGTGGCATTGGCCGCCGGTGTTGATCTGCACCGCCGGGATGCCGGCCGCGGCCGCCTTGTCGGCGTCGATCGAGGTGGCGATGTCGCCCTCGATCACCCCGAGCCGCAGGCGGCCTTGGAGCGCCGCGAGCATCGCCAAGATCAGGCTGGTCTTTCCCGCGCCGGGGGAGGCCATCAGATTGACGGCGAACACGCCGGCGGCGTCGAAGCGCGCTTGGTTCTGCGCCGCGACTTTGTCGTTGGCGGAAAGGATGTTTTCGACAACCGGGATGGTTTTGGGCATGTGGTTTTCCTTCCCTCCCGTCGGGGTTTTCAGACCGGCCTCGGTCTGGGCGAAGCCTTGACGGGAGGGGAGAGAGGGGAGGGTCAAGCCTCCACTTCGATGCTCTCGACGGTCATTTCTTCGCCGGCGACGATCCGCAATCGTTCCGAGCCGCACTTCGGGCAGGTGAAGGCATCCTTCGGCAGTTGGTATTCGGCCGCGCAATCCAGGCACTGCGCGCGCGCAGGGATGCGTTCGAAGCGCAGTTCGGCCTTTTCGGCGATGGTGCCCTCGGCGATCAGATCCCAGTAGAAGCGGATAGAGTCGTCGACCAGGCTTGAGAGTTGCCCGAGCTTGATGTTGATCGCGCTGACCCGGCCGGCTTTTGCCTTCCCGGCGTGGTCGAGCGTGATCTGAAGTATGCTCTCGGTGACCGCCATCTCATGCATAGCAAATCGGACAAATTATATCAGATAATCAAGACTCTTCACGAAAATGGGGAGTCGTTCTATGCTCTCCCTTACTGTATTGCTCCGGTTTCAGCTTATGCGGGGAGTGGTATTTCAAAAAAACCCGTAATTGCTCAGCATCCCGCCATCACCCAATCCTCACCCCCCCCCCTTCCCCTTCACCCCTTCCCCCTCTCCTGGCTTATGCCAAGAGAGGGGGAAGGGGACCGGGGATAGAGGTGAGGATGGAAGATGGCCGGTTATCCTTTCAATATCAATCATGCTGAGCGGTAATAAAACCCCTTGTTTTTCCGGTTTTTCATTAAGGTAAACATTGTGAAGATTTTGTCGGATCCTGTGGACAACGCGGAAAAAGTGTTTTTGCCT